>NZ_BAAGPH010000123.1:0-11923 GCF_054784355.1 Alkalibacterium psychrotolerans
GACTATCCGAAGACATAAACCGAACGTATTTTCGAATACGTGACGGTTTAGTTCAGTGAACCCTTTTTTATGAAATTAGGTTGTCTATTTATAATCTATTCTCTTGACTTACCACCATAATGCTTACTGATGAAGGAACTGCTGAAAGCAGAAGCTCAGATGGAAACTAATGAAATCAAGCACATGCTTAACTATATGAAAAACAATAAGTCAGCAACCAGGCAGTTTAAGCAGTTCATAGAATCACTCACTCCGATGAGTGCGTTTTACCCTGGGATGATGAATGAGCTGGATAAAGCGGCCAAACCGGATTCTATAAACTGGCAGCAGATAGACTGTCCCGTCCTGGCTGTGCACTCGAGTAGTGATAAAGATGTAAATTATGCCCATCTGTTGCGCATAAAAGAAAAGTTACCCCAAAGCGAGACAATGACAGTGAAGGCGGGAGGGCACTTTGTATGGTGGGGAAAAGAAGGCAATGAAGTGGTCAAAAAAACAGACTGTTTCCTGAAAAACATCAATGCTAGTGAGAGAAAGAGGTAGGCTCATGAGAAGTGAAGGAGAAATCAGCCCCATGCCTTTATGGCAGTCACTGCTGTTTTTTGGCATACCGACAGTTATCTTTACTCTGAGCATTTATGGAGGGATGCCTTATTTGGGACAGCAAGGGGTAAGTCCGCTGATAAATTACACAATAACGTTAATGGGACCGGTCATTATATTGTTCTTGTCAGCATTCGCTGCATTAAAGCTGGAGGGTTATCCACTGAAGTGGGGAGCCATTAGAAAAAGGTTTCGTCTAAAGCCATTGTACAGAAAAGAATGGGGCTGGGTAGTGGGATTATCGCTTGTCATGCTGTTTGGAAATATTGTTCTTATACCTACTCAAACGTGGCTTTTATGTCATATACCTATTCCCTTACCGGCTTATCTGCCGTCTACACTGGATCCGCGCATCACCATAAGCGGAGTACCACCCGAATTTTCCTCAAACACACTGCTATCGATTATACTATTCCAAGTAGTATTTCTTTTTTTCAATATTTTAGGAGAAGAGTTATGGTGGCGTGGGTATATTTACCAAGACAGGAGTTAACGTATGGGAAGAAAACGTGGCTAGTACACGGACTGCTGTGGACGCTCTTTCATAGTTTCTGGTGGTGGAACCTAATCCTGCTTTTGCCTGGGGCACTGGCTGCTGCCTATGCTGCGCAAAAGCTGAAGAATACGACTGTCATTATTGCTGCTCATCTTTTAATCAATAGTGTGGGTGGGATTATTGTTATGTTGTTGACTGGGTGAAAAAACTACGCTGCATCTCTTTGAAAGGTGGAGTAACATGAGGAAAATATTGGTAGGACTGGGGACATTGGCTGTCCTGCTTTACGTCAGCCATGTGATAATTGGTGGATTATTGTGGGATACTTACAGTCATTCGGATCGTCCAATTAGTGATTTAACAGCTAGTGGAGCACCAAACCGTGGACTCTTAAGTGTATTGACAGTTCTTTATGCAGAGCATTTCTCTCTTATATAATTTTTTCCTCAGGATCTACCAGGCAGTGACTTGACATTTAGGGGGCTCATGCACATTGCCATAACCATCCTGATTATTACGCTAACCATACTGTCACCTGTTCTAGTTGGACTGGGTTTGAGAAAAACAAAGTGTTTTTACGTTTACAGTTATTTTTCTCTGGTAATTGGCTTAGTTATTTTACTTTCAGGGGCACTTGCAGCCATCTTTATTGCAAATGAATGGCCTTACTTTGGTGTGGTTCAGAGGATTAATATTGGGAGTCTTCAGCTCTGGATGCTGGTGACCAGCTTAAAGTTATTAGCTGTGAATGCAGAAGCTGACTAGTTTAAATGTGAAAGTTCTATATAGGAGAATCAGATATGAGAGTTTTTATAGCAATTGAATTGAGTGAGAAGGTCAAAGGGGAATTGAGTTCAATCCAGCAGTCAGTAAAAAAGGCAGCTCTATCAGGTCGTTTTACATCAATAGATAATTTTCATCTGACGGTGCATTTCATAGGTGAAGTCAATCAACAAGAATTGGATGAAATTAAATCTGCTATGGACAGGACTGCAAGTCAGACGGGTCCTTTTCAGTTAAGTTTAAGCGAACTGGGCTCCTTTAAAAAGAAAAACAAAGAAATTGTTTGGGTAGGCGTAAATGGGAATGTGGAGGCCCTTCAGCAATTGAACAAAGACGTTCTCAAAAATTTAAGCACTTCAACACTGACAGATATAGAAATAAATTATGTGCCGCACCTGACCTTAGGCAGACAAATAGTGTTAGCCTCATCATTAAGTGACTTAAATGAAACAATAGGATCTTCTAAAACAGTCATACCCGTCGACTCACTGAGTTTGATGGAAAGCAAGCGAGTGAACAATGAGTTAGTGTATGAACCGATTTACAGGGTCAAGTTAACTGACAAGTGATTAAAGCTGTAAGTATAGATTGAAAGGATTGATAATATGCGTTCTTCTGAAGAAAAGTTGGCTGAGTCTCTTACTGCCGAATCGGTGGACCTCCTGCCCCATCTGCCGTATTTGCTGCAGGATTTATGGGAGCTGGGATCCTCTCCCGATGATATGGTGGAACTGATAACGAAACACGAGGTGCTTACACCTGAGTCCAGCGTATTGGATCTGGCCTGCGGGAAAGGAGCAGTCAGCATTAAGATTGCTAGCGACTTTAACTGCAGGGTTAAAGGAATTGATATGATGGAGGCGTTTATTCAAGACGCCCGTAAAAAATCTGTAGAGCATGAGGTTAGTGAGTGTTGCACTTTTGAAACAGCAGATATTACAACTCTGGACTTGAGTGCCGAGCCCGCAGACCTAGTCATATTCGGAGCAGTAGGAGACGTATTGGGTGAACCTCCTCAGATGCTCAGTTACTTGAAAAGGGCTGTAAAATCTGACGGCTGTCTTCTTATTGATGACGGCTACGCGTTATCAGAAGCATCTGATTACTACTCTAGAGAAGTCTGGCTTAAATTCTTCGAGCAGGCCAATATGACTCTTCTGGATGAGAAACCTATAGAAAAATCCGATTTGATTTGTCTGTGTCAGGAACAGATTGCTTATATAACAAAGCGGGCAGAGGAACTGAAACAGGCTCATCCAGAAAAAAGCAAGCTGTTCGACAGCTACGTCAGCAGTCAGAAAGCAGAATGTGAGGAACTCGAAAACGATATAACTGGAGTGACCTTTCTAGTTAAAGTACATTAAAAAAGCTGCCAGTCCTTGTGAGATAGAAATGTATCCTATCTGACAGAGTCTGGCAGCTTTATTTAATTATTAGGGCTGCATGACTCCGGCAAAGGCCAGCCAGGCCAAAACGGACTTGGCTACCAGACTCAAGATAATGTAGCCCCGTTCACCATACAAATAATTTTCCCATTTTCCGATTTTTTTATACTGTAAAATCATATTGATTGGGAACAAATTAAAGAAAACAAAGTAACTGCCGACAATGGCGTAGACAAACCAAGGAACTTCTGCAGGATTGGAGTTACCGAAAGCATACATCAAAATGACTACCCAAGGAGCCAGACCGGCTATCGTTCCGAAAATAAACGGCTTCCAGTTGACTTTTTTCGTATAGGAATTGATTTCCTCCATATCCAGACCAAATAAGTTCATGGAGGCATTGACAACAATAATTAAGATAAGAGCTCCAATATCATAGACTCCGAAAAGCAGTGCAATAAGCATAATCATTAAAGACGAACTTAAGGCATATTCATACCATCTGAATCGGTTCATTCCTCTTTCCAAGTCACGGTTGTAAATACGATTGCCCCATGGACTGACAATGATGAAGTGAGCCAAAGCTGATAGGAACAGAAACATGGAGACCATTATTCCAAAAGGCATGTCAAACACGTGTCTCGGCTCAGTTACCAGGCGCATCTGAGTTTCATCGAATGTAAGAAAATAGGAGAGGACTGGAATACGAAAGTCAGCAATGCGATCAATAAACAGAGCAAACCCCAGCATAAGCAGTCCTTGAAGCAGGTGTAAACCACCCATAATGGTATTGAATTTTTTCAAGGAAGAAAAGGTAATATCTTTTGACATAACGAGCACCTTCTTTCATAAAGTGAGAAACGACAATGTGTGCTAAGCCTGCCCTCCTAACATATCATTATGGTTAAATCCGCTGGAAAATAAAGACTGTTATCATACTTTATTTTACCATAGACAACTTCAAAACCCTCTATATTAGTATTTAACACTCATTTATTAAGGCTGTTAGGTAGTTTTATTGGTATTGATTGAAGTGACAGACATATTATCTACATCTGATTAAGTATGTTAAACTGATAGAGATAAAATAAGAACTTCAGGAGGATATATATGGACGGTAAAAAACGCTCGGATATTAAAGTAGGCTCTAAAGTAAAAGTGGTAAAAAAAGAGGATCAGAGAACAGGTAAATTGACAGAAGGTGTGGTTGCCCGTATATTGACCAACTCAGCTACACACCCTCACGGGATTAAGGTGAAATTAGAAGATAATGTAGTAGGCAGGGTTAAAGAAATAGTCAGCTGATTGATTAGACACTATCAATTTATAGACAAACCTTTTAATACAGAACCGGTCGGATTAAAGTTTAATCTGACTTTTTTACTAGTGAGACGTTAATTCATTCTAATAGGCTTCTGTTATAACTTTTTTGTAGGAAAGAGTATAATAGTGGTGAGCATGACAGCCATCTAAAACTGTAAAAGGCTTTTTTCTAGATCAAAAGGATGTGAAGGTTAATGAATGACACACTACTGATTAACCCATTTAGCATAACGGTTGAACCTATGCAGCGACTACTGCTTGTCAACTTCTCGAAAGATCCGGATGATTACTATATTGGTTTTGAACCTCAAGTGTTTAGTGCCGATGAAAATAATGAAACCTATGTCATTATTGGATGGAGACGGGATGGGAAAGTGGATGTCTACTATCAGTCACTTTCTGATGTGGTGGATAAAGAATATAACCATACTGGAAAAGGTCTTTCAGAAAAAAATAAAACGAGTTTTCCCGTAGCCTTTTTTACTGTTACCCAAAAAGGCGTGACAGCAGCCTTTCAGTTTACTGATAAGTACAATAGAAAAATTACAATTAAAATCAGTGAGAACCATTCAAGTGACACACAGCCTTTCAGTCTTCTCGCGCCAATGGGGATGGCTAGCGAAAAACCGACGACTTTTCCTTTGATGCTTTTATACGATTTTTATTTTGTCAGAAAAAAAGGCGCTGAACTTGTCGTAAACATAGCTGGGAAAAAGCATAAACTGGACATGCTGCCCATTCCGATTGATGGCAGTCGAATGACCTTTACTCGGTACAGCAGTAGACCACTGATAGCTTATCTCAATCCAGCTCTGGATGATTATTTAGGCACCATCAAGTTAAGTAGTAATCAGAAGGAATTCAAGTCGGGACACAGCATCCTCACGCTCGAATGGAATAAGTCTATACCCTCAATTAAAAAAATAACTCAACTCAATCCAGTCTATCCAATTGCTCTCACCTTTTCGCCTCCTTTTCCCAATATCGCTTCTCTTAAAAAAAATGAGTATAAAGAAGGCTTATTTACCCTCACGTCCCATCCATCTGTTGGGAAGATTATCGGCAATTACTCAGTAATAAGAAAAGGGAATGAAATAAAAGTGAAGTGCTCGCCATCCTCAGGGTGGCTGCCTGTAGAGAATAAATGGGAAGTGAAAATGCTGTATAAGGTGGCACCCGTGTTTACACATTGGCCCAGAACATACGAGTGGACTGGCTATATTACAGAACGTAATCGATTGAATTATTACATGCACTCAAAATGGAAAAGAATCGATATAAATTAAGGAGAGCCTCTGATACATGATTAATTTGACTATAGATAGTCCTCTTACCTTGCCAAATGGTGAGACTATTAAAAATCGCTTGTTCAAATCAGCCATGAGTGAAGCTCTGGCGGAAAAAGGAAATAATCCAAATGAGCACCATCAAGCACTGTACCGAAAGTGGGCGGAAGGCGGAAGCGGGCTTGTGGTGACCGGTAATGTAATGGTAGATCGTCACGCTTTAGGAGAACCCGGTAATGTTGTTTTGGATGCAGCATCTAACCTGACAGAGTTCGTCAACTGGTCTAAAGCTGGGACGGTAAACCAGACTAAGCTCTGGATGCAGTTGAACCATCCAGGACGTCAGGCACCTAAGTCAATTTCCGCTCAACCCGTTGCCCCGAGTGCAGTGCCGTTTGATTCAAGGTTGAAACATTTCTTCAACCCCCCACGTGAGCTGACTAAAATAGAAATCGCTCAACTGATTGACAAGTTTTCAGAAGCGGCCCTCTTGGCGAAAGAAACAGGATTCAGTGGTGTCCAGATTCATGGAGCCCACGGTTATTTAGTCAGTCAATTTCTGTCGCCTCTTACTAATAAACGAACAGATGAGTTCGGTGGTGATTTAGAGGGGAGGATGCTGTTTCTAAAAGAAATCTATTTGGAGATGAGACGTAAAACAGGCGAGACCTTTCCGATTGGTTTGAAACTGAATATTTCGGATTTCACTGAAGGGGGTTTCGATGAAAAAGACTCCCTTCAGGTGATGCAAAAAATGTCTAATCTGGGTTTGGATTTAATCGAAATTTCAGGAGGAAATTATGATAATCCTGAAATGTTTACCCCTTCTTCTGACAAAGAAGTATTTTTTGCTGATCATGCGAAAGGAATCAGACATCAGCTGGATGCATTGCTGGTTATAACAGGCGGGTTTCGAAACTTATCAACAATGGAAAAGGCACTCAATTCCCATTATACTGATATGATAGGCTTGGCAAGACCGCTTGCCTTGAAACCGGAATTGGCCAATGCATTAGTGTCTAGGGAAGTAGACAAAATTGAATTGCCTCGGTTGACTACAGGTTTGCCTTTGATTGATAAAAAAATAGGCGGTATGATTGGAATCAGCTATTATGAACAACAGATGGCTCGAATTGCAGAAGGAAAGAAGCCTGAACTGTATAGAAATGCCTGGAAACCCATTTTGAAAACTCTCAAGGCGCACGGCTTGCGAGGGCTCATGCCTAGACGTTCAAAATAATAATTACAATAAGGGAAGCAGTTAAAATGAAAATACTGAAAAAAAATTGGAAAATAATCACAGCAGGTTTGCTCATTCTAATACTAACGCTTGCAGGAGCTCTTTTGTTCTATATTAATTTAAATACGTATCGTGCAATGCCGGAAGCAAGAAGTTTACTGACACTGGAAAATGTGCATCAAGAAGACAATTGGATTAGGATTGATCCCGAAGGTTACTCACAGTCCATCGTCCTGTATCAGGGAGGTCTGGTCGAAGAAGAAGCCTATCTGCCCTTAGCAGTCAAATTAAGCGAAGAAGGGTACCGAGTGTTTCTCCCTTCCCAGCCTTTTAATTTGGCTATTTTAAATGTGTCCATTTTTGAGGATATATATAACGAATATAATGAAGACGAGCAATGGTGGCTCGGCGGGCATTCTCTAGGAGGAGCAAGTGCCTCAATTTACGCATCTGGAAACGCTGAACTTCTTGATGGTATTATTTTTATGGCGGCTTATCCAAGTGCCAACAGTGACTTGTCGGCTTCAGCTTTGCCGGTTCTCTTTATTAGCGGCTCAAATGATGAGATAGTTGATCAAGAGCGATACATTGAAGCTGGCGAAAACTTACCTGACCTTACAGTAAACACAGTTATTGAAGGTGGGAACCATTCCTATTTTGGTTACTATGGCTTCCAGTCAGGTGATGGAGAAGCTAGAATAACCAGAGAAGAACAGCATGAAGAATTAGTGACACTAATAAATGGGTTTATAGAAGAAAACAGCCCTGAAGACTAACGAAAATAGTAATGTGACTGAATTTTGTTAATTTTTTATAGAGAATACACAAAATGGTGTATTAATGGTACTATGTTTAGGACTACTGATCTTATCGTGAAAAAGTAGTCAAGTATATATGCTTTTTAAGGAGACTACAAATTGAAATTGAATAAAAGATTACTTTCAGCAAGTATAATGATGAGCTTTTTAGCATTAGCCGGCTGTACTGACAATACTGACACCACTCAGGATAGCCAACCAGAAGAGGATTCAGTTGAGGAAGGCTCATTGCCAGATGAAGATAATTATTCGAATGAAGATCAAGAGAAAGAAGAAAGCAACGCTGAAGACGGTGCTTCAGAAGAATCGGATAACTCATCTGAAGCTGAAGACAGCATAGAAAATGCAGACGAGGATGAAGCAGAAGAGACTGAAGAGACTGTGTCAATTGACATGGAAGAGGACTTGCTAAGGCCCGACAGTGTTAAAGCACTGGTGAATAAACAGTATGCCTTACCGGAAGACTATGCTCCAGAAGATTTGGTAACCGTAGAGGTGCCAACTGTTTTGGAAAACCCTGAAATAAGACAATTGAGAGAAGTTGCATCCGATGCCCTCACTGACATGTTTGCGGCAGCTGAAGAAGAGGGAATTATTCTTCATGCCCGTTCAGGGTACAGATCCTATCAGACGCAAGTCCAGTTGTTTAACAGTTATGTAGAAAATCACGGGGAAGAGGCGGCAAACCGTTACAGTGCAAGACCGGGTGAAAGCGAACACCAAACCGGACTGGCGATGGATGTCACAAGTGAAAGTGCCAACTATCAGTTGTCAGAAGCGTTTGGGAGTACGCCCGAAGGTATTTGGGTTGAAGAGAATGCTCACGAGTTTGGGTTCATTATCAGATACCCTGAAGGCACAGAAGACATAACCGGTTATCAGTATGAACCGTGGCATCTTCGGTATTTTGGAGAAGAACTGGCAGCAGATATTTATGAATCAGGCTTAACTTATGAAGAATACTTAATTGAAAGAGGGATAGATATTGAAACCGGTGAATAATAGAAAAAATAGTATAATGAAGTGGGTAGCTTTGATCATAGGCTTTGCCATCATACTTGTCGCCGCAACTGCCTTTGCGATTAACTTGGCACAGAATGATTCAGAATCAGCCAATGGTGTAGATTCGGAAGAAAACGGCCAGACAGCTGAGACAGATAATGGTGAAGAAATAAATGAAGATGACTCAGCTGAAGGCGAAGATACTGCGGATGATAGTGAGGTCGTAGAAGAAGAGGAAGAAGAAACCTTTATTGATATACGTCTCTCAGCTGTCGGAGATGTCATGGGGCATGGTGCGCAGCTTGAAAGTGCCTACGATGCGGAAACCGACACGTATGACTTTACCTCTGTTTTCGAAGATATCAGGCCTCACATCGAAGGTGCAGATATAGCGATTGCCAATCTTGAAACGACTTTAGCGGGAGACTCGAGACCCTATATTGGTTACCCTTTGTTTAATACACCGGATGCTATTGTAGATGCTCTGGATTATGCTGGTTTTGACACCGTCATTACCACAAATAATCACAGTCTGGATACACGAGCAGAAGGTCTGAGAAGAACGGTTGAAGTGATTGAAGAAAAGGGGCTGGACCCTGTTGGAACTTTCTCGGAAGCTCCAGAGTCACATGTATTCTACAAAGATGTCAACGGCATTAAAATCGCCATTCTTGCCTACACTGAGCACTTGAATGGACTGGAAGCACAGTATTCTGATCAGGAACTGAATGACATGGTAAATATGATTAGTGAGGAACGTATTCTTGCAGACATTGAAGAAGCGCGCGAAGCGGATGTTGACATTATGGTATCCTACCTGCACTGGGGTCAGGAATATCAGCGCGAACCAAATGAGTATCAGCGGCACTATGCTGAACTGCTGACACGTGAAGGTGTGGATATTATACTGGGGAGCCATCCTCACGTCATTCAACCTACAGAGTTTCTTGAAGTGGATGGCAATGAATCGTTTGTAGCGTATTCCTTAGGGAACTTCGTTTCCAATCAGCGTAGAGAAACATTAGGTGAAGCAATGGCGCCTACTGAAGACGGTGTGGTCATGCACATTGATATTCAGAAAAACGAACAGACTGGAGAAACAACGGTTCAGAACGTTGATTATACAGCAACGTGGGTGTATAGAAACAGACATGAAGGAAATCAGAACTACACCTACCGAATCCTTCCTGTAGAAGACCATATGGAAAATGAAGAATTCAGTGAAGACTTCCGAAACCGTATGAGAAATAGTTATCAAGAAACTACTGACAGACTGAATATGGAACAGTCTGACAATGACTAACATAATGAGACCACTTTAATTAAGTGGTCTTTATTCATGCGTAAATCTCAAATTGATGAGGAAGGATGACCAATCTGATGTCACTAAGTTTTTGGCAGTCAGCATTGACTGTTGTATTTGTGGTTTTAAACATAAGGACTCTATGGCTGTTTTATAGTGATAAGAAACGTTCTGTACGAAAACAATACAGAATTTCAGAAAAAAAGCTTTTATTATCAGCAGCTATGATGGGTGGTATGGGCGCATGGGCAGGCAGTATTCTATTCAGACATAAAACGAGAAAGCCTGTGTTTCGCTATAGTCTCCCATTCTTTTTTATCGTGACGACAGGGGTGTATCTGCTGCTCGTCTGGTAAGTAAATAACTACAAAAAACGACTCGGTCTGATTAAACTCGCCTGAGTCGTTTTTTGTCGTCATTATAATAATTTTTATTCGTTAAAATGCCGGCAAATCAATTTTTATAGTGTCCAGCGGTTCAGGCTCAGGTCGTCCGAAATAGTAACCTTGAAAGAGCTGATAACCGTTAGATTTAAGCCATGTAAAGTCTTCACTATTCTCAACACCTTCGGCAAGTGTAATCGCCCCATACTCTTTAGCTTTTTCAAGGAAGGCGAGAGCCACTTTCTGCCTTTCAGTGGAGGTACTGACTCCTTGGACGTATTCCATATCCAGTTTTACATAAGGCGGCTTCAAATCAGACAGTAAATCCAATGTGTTGTAACCTGCACCGACGTCATCCAGAGCGTAACTGAACCCATGAGTCTGGTAGTAGTTTAAAATCGATTTCAAATGAACTGTATCGGCTATCTTTTCAGTTTCCACTACTTCAAAAACGAAGCGGTCACTTTTAATACTTAACTGATTTGCTACTGCTGTAGTTGTTTTCAGGCAGTATTCCGGATTATAGATAGCTGTAGGAATAAAATTAATGAAAGCTTTCTGGTGTTCGGGAAGCTTTTTCACTTGCCGGACGCCTTGAATGCGACACAAGCGATCGAGTGCAAAGGTGCGTCCTCTCAGCTTCGCGGCTGGGAATAAGACGTTGGGATAAACCATATTCCCCTCAGCATCTTTAAAACGGGCAAGCATTTCATAGCCATAGATGGTACCGTCAGCTGTAATGATGGGCTGAAAATACATTGTGATATTTGTTTCTCTTATAATTGAATCGACCCAGGAGGCCTCTCTGTATTGTTCTAATAGTTCTATTGGGTGCCACTCTTCAGTAGGAATTTTAAAGTACACAGAATCAGTCAGTTGCATGGCTTTAAGAAAATCAAGCAAATCGGCTGCGGCTTGTTCATCCACAGCAATAACATTGCCTTTATGTTCATATGTATAAGATATGTGGTCAAAATGATCCAGTACTAGGGACTGAATTTTCTCGGGAATTTTGAGAGATACCCACTGTTTACTCATGCTGCAATTGGGACAGGACATACTGCACCTCCATGTTTTGTTAATTATATCTTAACATATAAAGTCGTAATTGACGGTAAAAGCGATAAAATAATTATAAAAAGAACCCCTGCATGCTAGTTGTAAATACCAGCACGAGTCAAGTCCATAATATTGTGTAAAATACAGTACACTGTTTTCGTGTCTTAACCTTGCGGTCAAAATTGAATATATTTTCGAGTTGAACTTAGCCAGTCTTCGTGACAATCAATAAGAACTGCACC
>NZ_BAAGPH010000124.1:0-12930 GCF_054784355.1 Alkalibacterium psychrotolerans
GACTATCCGAAGACATAAACCGAACGTATTTTCGAATACGTGACGGTTTAGTTCAGTGAACCCTTTTTTATGAAATTAGGTTGTCTATTTATAATCTATTCTCTTGACTTACCACCATAATGCTTAAAATGCTATCTTTATAAACATTTTTGATCTAATTAAACTCTTATTGAGCCATTTTTATAAACTGTCATCATGAATGACGTGCAAAAATCATAACTACTTCTTTTAAACTTTCATTTTCAGCCTTAAGTCGTTCAATTTCCTTACGTAATTCCATGATTTCAACTTCTTTAGAGGTTAATGTGTTATTCTCTGTTGTTATATCGGATTCCCTGTACTCTTTTACCCATTTATCAAATGCAGAAGGAGTCAAATCGTATTCAGCAATAATATCTTTTCTCGCTTTTCCTGATGTGTACAGGGCTACTACTTTCTTTTTGAATTCCTTAGAGAAAACACGTCGCTGTCGTCTATTTTTTATTGTCGCTTCCTCCCATTCTTCTAAGGGGATTAACTATTCTAGAAATACTAATTCTAAGTTTGAAATCAACTAAGATAAGCTTCTAGAAATAACCCTCATGATAGTCAATTCTAGCTCATAATATGAGCTACTGATTTTACTAAAGTACCCTCGACCGTAGTAAAGGTTAGGAAGGTACACAAGAAATTCTAGGACCATTTTATAGTTTTAAAGATCAAACTAGTTACTGATAGAGTGATTTTGTGAGGAGTCTTTATTATTTTTACGAGGAGGTTAAAAAAGCAGTATTAGGAGGCATTAATTTGAGGATTATATTTATTAGGATAGTACCGTGTTAATTTTGAGTTTATTTAGAATTTATACCCAGATATTTTCTTAATAGTTAATAAAGGTATTTGTAGGGGACTGAGAAAACTGCACTCAAAATGGCTAAAGTATATACTTGTTTCTGATTGACTATAAATTTAAGCATTTTATCACCTGTAGTAGATGCAGAATAATGTTTCATTCTGTTTGCTGTAAGAGGATTCTGAAGAACTTGATCAATATACATACACTTTTCTTTAAATGTTAGATTATTTGTTTGCTTAAAAAGAACTGAACAAGTTGCCTTTATCGCTAGCATATGCAAATTTGCAACTTCCGTTTCGATTTTTATCCTTTCAAATTCCCAGTCTTCAAGTAATTCTTTTCTCGCTCTAACAGCTTCCATCTGCAAGTCGAAAAATTTGTTCTGAAACGTATTGGCACCGCTGGTTCTTTTTCTGCGTTTATAATAATATAGGCAGTCATCGATTATTTCGAAATTATTTACACATTTAAAGACTTTTTTATTGAAGAACATATCTTCAAGGTAATGAATTTCCTCATCAAACTTAATATTGTAATGTGTCAATACGTCTCTTTTGTATAATTTATTAGTTGTAAATCCAAGCAAATCATGGAAATCGTTGTCCACAGTTAAATTACTAAAGTTCTCACTTGTATACATCCCTTTAGAAGCTTTCGTTATAATTTTACTTTTTATTTCTTCATTTCGTCCAACCTCTTCTATGCACATACCGAACATTAATACATCAGGAAAATTTTCATTAATCTTCTCTATAGATTTTGCTAATAAACTATCACTCACTTCATCATCACTATCAATAAAATATACATATTGTCCACTCGCAGCTTCTAATCCTTTATTTCGGGCACTTGAAGGACCTTTATTTGGCTGGGTCATAACTTTTATCCTAGAGTCTGCTAAAGCATAATCTTCTATAATTGATAATGAATTGTCTTTAGAGCCGTCGTCAATTATAATCAGCTCGTAGTCTTCAAATGTTTGATATAAAACACTATTAATAGCCTTATTTAAATACTTACTACTATTGTATACTGGCATTATAATACTGATAGCTGGCATATATATTCTCCTCTGCTTTTACGTATCTAGATAATTAAGAGAATTTGATTATTAACTTAATTCTTTCAGGCTAGTATGCATTTTCTTTCTTAAAAACTACAAAAAATGTTTTGAAAAATATTTTCATGTCATTTTTAAAGGATTGATTATTTATATAATAGATATCCAGTTCGACCATCTGATCAAATGTTAAACCACTTCGACCACTGACTTGCCATAAACCAGTAATTCCGGGTTTAACGACTAATCTATTTTTGTGATAATCTGAATACAATTGAAACTCTCTCATAAGGCAAGGTCGAGGTCCTATTAAACTCATGTCTCCTTTTAAAACATTAAACAACTGAGGAAGTTCGTCCAAACTATATGCTCTTAAGAACTTACCAATAGTAGTAATTCTGGGATCTTCTTTCATTTTAAATAATGCCCCTTCTGCTTCGTTTTTGTCCAATAAACCATTAAGTTTCTTTTCAGCATCAGTGCACATTGAACGAAACTTGAACATTTTAAACGGTGTTTCATTTAAGCCGATTCTTTCTTGGACAAAAAATACAGGTGCTCTGAAGTCCGAAATTTTAATACAAAATGATATTAACAACAATAAAGGTAATAATAGAATTATTGAAACTAAAGATAGTAAAACGTCAAATATACGTTTAACTATAGGAAATAACGCTGTATATTTTTTATTGTAGATGGATAGTTGGGATGATTCGTTAGACCTATTCATAGACATCGTTCAAACCTCCTAAATATTTCCAAGTGTTAAAAAACCACAATATAAGCAGGTACATATTTGATAATATTATTTACTTAGTATATTGAACTACAGAGCTGATAGTTAATTAACTTCTTAAAGTATTTGAGAAATAAATGTAAGTATTTCAGGGGAGTTATAAAAGTTAAGAGGATTAGTAGTAAAAAGAAGTTATATTTAGAGGAATAGTTTGATTATGGATGTAAAGTAAGTGAGGATAAGGAAAATGATGAATAGTAACTTTGAAGGATTAATTTGAGGAATTAATGAAGACACTTCTATTGGGTGTTATTTCAATAAATTTACTTTTAAAATCTGCGATGTGTCTTCAATATCGTATTGATTTTCTTTAACTCTGTTATAACTCGATATTCTGTTGGAACCTCTTTCTTGAAATTGCTCTATAGTTTTTACCCAGTCGGTGAGATTACTAAGAGAGTGAAATTCCGTTTTTTCGATTACTTTCGCCTGTTTTGTAATCCGGTCAGATAATATGCATTTAACTCCTGAGCACTGTGCTTCAAATCCAACTATAGGATTACCTTCGAATAACGAAGGCAGCAAAAACATATCGATTCCTGAGTAAAATACGGATGTATCTTCAATAGTGCCAATCAATTTGACTTCATTGATCAGATTATACTCATAAATTTTATCTTGAATTCTCTCTTTAAGTTCTCCTTCACCCGCAACCAACAAAGTGAATGAAACTCCTTTTTTGCGTAATTCAAGCGCAATATCCAGTAAGAACAATTGATTCTTCTGATTATTTAATCTTCCTATATTACCAAGTACAAAATCTTCATCTGAAAGTTTATGCTTTTCTCTAAACAGTATCCTCTTATTTTTACTATAACGGAACTTAGCGGTGTCGATTCCATTATTCATAAATGTAATTTTATCCTGGTGTTTTTTTGTAAATAACCAATTCCCTGCTAGATCAGAACATGCCCAATAATCTGTAATGTATTTTTCATACTTTTTTTTTCCAATATTATGAGCTAAAACTTTAACAGTTCTCAATCTGACCTGACCCAAAGAGGAGTTATGGGAATGAGCTATAATTCTTTTCACCCCACATTCTTTAGCGATTTTAGAATAAACTAGAGAAACCCCATTATAAATATTAAGGTGTAATACATCGTAGCGTTCATCAAGCATAAGGTCTTTGAATGCTTTCTGACTCAATAAAGTTCTAGTAAGTTCTGAGTCTTTTTTATTAGGAAGCAGTTCTTTGATACTGATATTTACTGATTGTAGTCTTTCGTCATATAAGTTGCTGAGTTTTCTTGTAGTAATAATATCTATTTTGATGTCTGAAAGGTTCATTTGCTCAAAATTTGAAACAAGATATGATTCTATTCCACCTGACATCCATCTGTCTACAAATACCCCTATTTTTTTCATATAGTATCACACCCTTTCTTTTATGATATTGAAGTAATACGCTTCTAACTTTTCTACATTTTCTTTAATTTCATATTTTTGACTATGAACATTATAAGATCTAGAATGCTCCTTATTCAATTGTAAAACTGCATCGATCCAGGGTTTCACTCCATCGTTAATTGATAGAAAGTGACAGTTGTCTGTATATCCAGCTTCTTTCGGTACCTTATTAGATAGTAAGACTGGCATCCCTGAAACTTGTGCCTCGACAGCAGAAATTCCCAGTCCTTCATATCTAGAGGGAAATGCGAAAATATCCATGGTACTATAATAGCGATGTACATCCGGTTTATTCCCTAAAAATAAAATTTTTTTTGTTAATCCCAGCTCATTTGCCTGTTTAATCAGCTTCTTGTAATCCTTTCCATCCCCTAATAATAGCAAAACAGCATTAGGAATTTTGGTGATAATTTCTGATAGAAGAGTTATCAGGAATTCCTGGTTTTTTTGAAAGCTAAGTCGCCCTGTATGTCCAATAACATACTTATCAGTTATATTTAATTCATCTCTTATACTTTCTCTCTCTTTTAAATTGAATCTAAACTTATCTAGATCGATTCCATTGGTAACTATATTTAAATGACCATTATTAATTATTCTTTTGCCAAATAACCATTCACCAGCAGTTTTTGAACAGGAACAATAATGAGTGGGATAGACTTTTGACATAGGTCGGAGAGTGTATTTGAATAAGTTTTTTACTATCTCTCCAGGAGCCGCCGTACTGTGACTATGAGCAATTCTTATGGGCACTCCTGCCCTTTTTGCTGTACTTAGAGGAAAGACACTCAAAGAGTTAATATGAGAATGAATGATATTATACTGGTTTTTTCTTAATAGCGTATTCAATTCCTGATTGTATTTATACAACTTTTGGTAAGGAGAAATCATATATACTCTCCCTCCTAATGAAGTTATTTCTTCAAAAGGAATCACAGAAGAATCTTCATCTACAACAAAATCAAACTGTATCTTATTTTTATCGATATGACGATAGTAATTCATTACCATCGACTCTACGCCCCCACCGTTCATTTTTCCTAGTATATGACAGATTCTCAAAGGAGCGTTAGTTTTATTCTCATTCATTCTGCTCACCTCCTAAATTTTTTTAGCTTTTATTATTTATAAAGTTACTTCTAATTCGTGAAAATCATAATCTGTTATGTTGGATTCTTAGCTCAAGATTTTTTTATACGCAAATCCTATTAACGTATTATCCCAACATTAATATTTTCTTTTATTCCCTTCTAACTTTAATGGATGTTTGAGTTCTACTCATCACTAATCGACTTATCAATATTTGAAAATCTAAATCTGCTAGCCATATAGATAACCATCAGAAACAAATAGAAACCCATTAATCTTAAGAAAGTCGGTTGTAAAGCTCCTCTGTAAATGTATACAAAAAAACCAATAAGAAAGGAAAAGATTATTTCCACAAAATATATATTCTTGGAATCATTCATCAACGCATAGGTTTTATAATCAAAAAACTTAGCTATTTTGCCGAATGTAAATGCGTATAGAAAGACACCGAATACACCAAAATCAATGAAGCCTTCGGCAACAATTGGTGAGGACAAATTAGTAAATGATACATTCTGAATGGTAGCTACTAGTTCTCCCGAAGGATCTCCTTTTATATTCATAAAGTCTCTTGGGACAAAGAATAAAAGGACACTTCTTAACTGGCCTCCAAATTGATACCCATACCTTTGTACAAATCTGATAGTTCGCCCAATCATCTGGTAAGCATCAAAATCCACAGAGTTATAGTTGTTAATCTCCATCGTGTATCCCGGAGATAATATTTGCTCAAGTGTATACATTTTAAACGCATACATAATTGGAAAAATAACTACTATAGACAGGATCAACAAAATATCAAATCTTTTCCCCTTGAATAAATTTATATTAAATCCACTAACAATTAAACCTAGATAAACAGCCCCAATCAGAAAGCGAGATAGACTTACTGGATAGTTTAAAATGAAGGTAATAACTGTAAGAACTAAAGTCATCAGATACATTTGCTGCTTATGAAATACCCACGCTTTCTTCTTTATACTCCATAAGAAAATCGACAAACTAAAAGCTGGTGGAGCACGTAAGAGGAAGAATATTAAAATTGCAAATGTCCCTTCATCAGATTCTGCGGCGTCTCTAATGAATAAGTTTTCGAATCCAAAGGTAGCTATAGCATATGTCAGACATATAACTGAAGAAATCAGCAGTAAATAATAGAAAGATTTTCTTTTTGGAATACTTGAATTCTTTCGGGTTCTTAATTTTATATCACTGCTTTTAAAGTTATAGCTTATATAATAACCAATACACCATAATGTGATCAGAATGTTTGTAAAAACAATCTCATATTCAGTCAAGTACATATTTCTAGGGGCATAGCCTGATGATAACTGGTAGAAAGGTATGATGATGAGAAAAATCAGGAAGAAATACCAGTTAATTTTATTCAGTGATAGTGGCAGTTCACTTTTTAGTATCCCAAATACCACAATTATAAAATTGATGAAGAATGTCATATAGACACTTAATGACAACGTTAGGGAATTATTAAAAAATGTCAGTATATAAACCATAAGTAACGCAGCCAGTAATATATTGGGAACAACATCTCTCTTTTTAATTTTAAGATAATCCAAAGTACCCACCTCCACTCTACTCAAGACATTTTGTTTTAGTAGTACACAAAATATGCATGCAGATATCGCAGACCTTAACTACCGTACCTATTTAATCCTGGCTCCGATAGTATTGGTAATATTCGTCATTGGATGTTTCGACACGATTAAAAATTGCGCCAAGTATATTAGCTTTAACCATTTCAAGTAATTCCTTAGCTTTTAATACTTCGCCTGTTTTAACTTGTCCTTTCGGAATAACAAATAGGACACCGTCTGCTTTTGATGCTAATACTTGTGAGTCAGTAACCGCTAGGAGAGGTGGTGTATCGAAAATAATAAGATCATAGTAATCTTCCATCTCACTCATAATTTCTTCCATCCTTTTTGAATCAAGGAGCTCAGATGGATTAGGTGGTATGACGCCACTTGTTAAAATATATAATCCCTCTATTTCGGTCTGATAAACCACGTTCTCAAGTGTCCCAGAACGATTCGTCAGTAACGAGGTTAGACCATCAGTGTTTCGTAAATTGAAAAATTTGTGAATAATAGGCTTTCGCAAATCAGCATCAACTAATAATACCCTCTTGTCTTCAGAAGCAAAGATCACAGCTAAATTAGCTGATACGGTAGACTTTCCAGATGATGGAGTAGCTGAGGTTACAACAATACTGTTTAATTCTTTATCAACCATAGAAAAATGAATGTTTGTACGTATTGTACGGAACTGTTCGGAAATTATGGATGCAGCTTTATTATCAACTATTAAAGTCTGGTTTTTAACTGGATTGGTCTTCTCTTTAAATAACATCATTATCCTCCTCTTCTATACTCTTGATCGGGCGCTTGGCGTTTCTGTTAATCTATCAGGCGGAGTTTTTTCCTTATATTTTGTTCTTTCTGCAGGAAATTCAGAGATACTTCCTAAATTGACCCACCCTAATCTCTCAACTATAAATTTATCTTCTTTTACAGTGTTATCCTTAAATTCAACTACAAATACCAGAACTGATGCTAACGCTCCGCCAACTATCATTCCAATAACGATGTTGAGTATGTGATTTGGACTTACTGGTATGAGATTTGCTTCAGCACGGGAAATAACAGACACATTATCCACATTCATGATGCTGTCTAAATTTTCCTGAAATACCGTTGCTGTTGTATTAGCAATAATAGCTGCATCAAAAGGATTATCATCAATTATTTGAATGGAAAATACCTGTGAGTCGTGCTCATTAGTTATATCCAGCAGCATAGACAATTCCTGATGAGACATCTCCAAGTTCAGTTCTTCTCTTACTTCGTCAAGTATCGCAGGACTTCTCAATATGTCCTTGTAGGTATTTATCAGCTGAACATTGGTATCTATATCGGACCGTTGAATAATATTGGCCTCTTGCGTTCTATTAACCAGCATTTGAGTAGTAGAACTATATTTCGGAACAGCTAGGAAAAATGTATAGACAGAAAATATCAATATACCCGTCAATATACCTAGGATAACTAGTCCTAGTCTTTTTCTTACAATACCCAGCAATTCCATTAAACTGATTTCTTCTCCCATTGTTTTCCTCCTGTAAATATTTATTTAAGTACCTTGAAATATAGAGAAAAATCATGATGCTTTACTTACTATGACTTGGTAAACACCTGTAAATTTTCAGATAAATATAAACACCACCTCCAATATTTAAATAAGTTTAATCACTAAAAGTTACTTAATCTGCATAAAAAAGTAGATTGCAGAACATATAATTGTATTATGAGAATGGTATAGAAAATGTAAGAAATGTAGTATTGGTGAGTTTCTGATTATGGGAAGGTAAAAGAATAGTTTTAGAACCTTAATTGAGGTTAAAAATGTGGATAAGTATATAGTCTACAGGGGTTATAGTATTATATAAAAGAATAATGATCTTAAGGATAGAAATAAAATCTTGTCTTTCATGAAATTAAAAAACTGATCTAAACTAAAACGAGCTGGATAAATAATAGTTGTGGAACCGGATTGGTAAGTGTGAAGATGAGGGGTTAAGAGTAACTGTTGAAGCAATAATAACATCTAGAGGAGTACTCGGGGTGAATTGTAAAAAGGAAAAAACACACTTTTTGTTAATATAAGAATATATATAGCTTATAGACTAATATTAAAAAGATAAACTGTCAAGTATTACCTTTAAATTTTCGATAGGAATAATGATGATAAAAAAGTGATTATAGAGAAAAAATAAACTCAGGATTATAAGAGTACGAGAAGTATTTGCCGTTGTGTGTAAAGAGAGGCTTTTGAGAGGTATGATTAGAGGGTGATACTTGAAAAGATTTATTAGAAATATCATGCCTGTCTAATAAAATATATACGATACTATCTAACTTAATGAAATCATACACCTTATCTACTTAAGGTGCAACCAAAACATCTCCTCTAATAAAATTTAATTTCACTCTTCTCACCTTTTTGCATTTAACTATGATATCTCTGATGTATCTTAATAATTAATACATCTTTTGAATACAATAAGCAAGTATCCCTATTCTTTTCAATGACAATCGAGAATACTACTCTTGGTCTATTGCAAAAGAAAAAGTCCTATAAAAATTGATATAGTGGAGAGAAACTCACACCTCATTTTTCACAGGACTATATAGAAATATAATTTATAAAGTTTTATTGGATTTCAGGCAACGGAACTTATTATTTTTATACTATTATTATATTCTGTCAAGACTGAATTATCCAAAATTACATACACGATTATAGACCTTAAGAAAATTCCTATATGGTGTAGACTCTAAACGAATCCTTTCACATTGAAGACTTATATCACTATCAGAAGATATAGAATACCTTCCCAATCTAAGCATATTCTTTACCGGGATACGATTCCTGTGTGCCCTAGTAGTAAAACCGATATCAATATTCAGCTTGCGACATATATTACGTATTTCAGTCGAGTGATTCCCATTCGGATAGGCAATACTATTAGGATAGTGCCCAATAAATTTTTTAATTTCTTCTTGTGCAATGGAAATCTGGTCTGAGACGCTTTTCAAGTCATAATTCGTCAATATAGCATGATTCAAAGTATGGTTACCAATGTAAACTAGTTTATTTTGCGAAAAATCAAGCAATTCATCTGGAGTAAATGGTCTATCTATATCACTTAATGGTATAAAACTGTCTTTTCCGTAAACTTCTTCTAAATAAGAAATTATTTCAATCGTGGTTTTTTCTTTTAATTTTTTTATAAGTTCTAAATTTTGTTCGGCTGATACATTTCTTTTTAAACTCTCTCTATACAATACATCCCACCAGTAGCTTCTATTTTGCTGTATATTTTTTACAGTGGCAAAGAAAACAGCTGGGATGTCATATTTTTTTAATAAAGGTAAAGCATTACTATTATTATAATACCCATCGTCAAAAGTGATTAAGATATGCTTCTGATTTTTATTTAAGCCTTCAATAATATCGTTAGGTGCAACGAACTTATATCCTTTATCTAAAAAATATACAATAAATTCTTCAAACTCTTCGGTAGTTACAGCTAATGAGCTATCTATATGATTTAAACTAATTTCAGACTGATCTTTTACTAAACTATGAAACATCATGACAATTAAGGAATTCTCTTCCTTAAAGCTTTTCAGATAATGTGAATTAATAGTCTTATCAATGGCTTTTATAGTAGTAGCAAGTCTCTTAATCATATTCTACTCCTTTATGTTTATTGTATTAAAGAATTAATTATGGAACATATATTAAGAAAATTAGTCTTTTAATTGTAATGTTTTTCAGAAGTATTCGAGTTATCTTATTTGGCTACTATCCTTATTCTGTGTTCAACAAGCGAGTTGAATGCACTATAATCCCCTCTAATTGTATGAGTGCACTTGCTAATATTATAATGACTTATTAAGTCAACTGTCAATAATCTAACAAATTTAAATTTTAATACCTTAATTTAACTCTTAAAATGAATAGTGTGTCTATATGGTGTTCTTAGTGGTACATTATTATTCTTAAGCGGTCGCTACTTCCGCCATCTATGCGCCAGCTCTCCATGATACTAGTTTCATCTGTTATCTCAGTAACACAAGAAACGGCACCCCCTTTAAAATTAATTCCGGAATAGTCATGAAGAAAGCAAACATGGAAAGTAAGATACCATTAAGTCCGTTCATATCATAATCATCTTATTCTGCAATAATCTGAGAGTACTCATAGCCTAAACTGATATTGAAGATTAAGGTTAAGAGTTTCATAGTAATAGATTTTGCCAACACGTAAAGATCACTGAACCTTAATAATGTTGAGTTAAAGTGATTTTCCAAAATAGGCATAATTTAATCATTCCGTAAAAATTTATATTTCTCCTTTAAAAATAAAGAAGATGACCCCAACATTTTCAAGGGTCATCTTGTATAAATTTATGCCGATTGATAGTTAATCACTAAAAGTCTACGACAGTTATTTTAGTATTAGCATAAGTGGTTACTTTTTTTTTTACTACTGCCATGGGCCCCGTGATTAAAGATTAATACTAAGGCGCTAAGTACAGTCCATAATATAACAAATGGCATTTAGTGAAATCTCCTTTGTTGATAGCCGTTTATCTTTACTAGTTAGTAGAATAGCCAGATACTCAGAACTACTTATTAGTACGCAGTTATGAGGTTACTACTATATTATACATAAAACAGGACAAGTGTATAACTTTTTGGTCAAAACGACTGTTATATTTTGTCCATAATTTGACAACTTCATTCCATTAACTTAAAGCAATTGGAACAATCTGTTTAGTTCCAGAATCGACCTATCAAAATTCTTTCAACTAAAAAAGACCGTCTTTAAGATGACCTTTTCCATCAATAGTTACTAAATATGTCCCCATCCTTTAGCCAACGCTCGACTCAAATCCCAGCAATCCATACCAACTTTTTCGGGCTCGTTCACTGTATCGATGTTCAGTTTATATGTCCAGTAGAAATAGCCTTCGCCTTTGTTCCAGGCGGACACAGAGGCTTCCCAGAGTGACTCGTAAAATGCTTTTATTTCAGCTTCCTGCTCTGCTCTTTCCAAAGGATCCTTAGCATGAATCGGGTTCGGAGTAAGTTTCGAGATAAAGTGGTTGAACAGTGACCACTCCCCCGTCACTACCGGCACATACTGAGACACCTCATTGATTTGTTCGCCCAGCTGCTTGAGATGAGCGGTATAGCCTTTCAGATTTTCAGTGCTTGGGTCCTTATCAAAGACAAGGTAATGATGTGTATCCAGCATAACGTTGTCAAAATTCTGTTCTTGGAAAAAGTCTTTCCAGGCACTTAAATCAAACCCATCATGAAAAACAATGACCTTGTCACTCGGCAGAACCATTCGCAGTTCATTATAAGCTTTTTTATAAAAATCATAAAGGAAATCAAAGGAAATTGGAGCACTCCCCTCAGCCATTGCCTCATCGCGAGGGGGAAACTGCTCTTGAGGTTTTATAATGTTCCACATCTTCGGCGTCAGCGGTTCATTCAGTATCTCAATTCCCCATAAGCCGTTGCGCGCTTTGTATCGCCCGGCTAAGCGCATCAGAACGGATAAGACAAAATCGACTTCTTCTGGGTGCTGTGCCCACTTGCAGACACCTGAAATTCCGCCGTTGTCAAAAGCGTTCTGATTATAAGGCGACGTATGCAAGTCAATCAGTATTCTCAATCCACTAGCTTCCGCCCAATTAAAGGCTCGGTCCAGTTCATCAACGCAGCCGATAAAAGGCGGGCGGTCCCCAAAGATAAAATAAGGGACAGGTATGCGAACCATATTAAAACCAGCTGCCGCAATTTTAACGAAATCCCCTTCTGTTATGAATTCATCCCGGTGCGTCTTAATTTTTGCTTCGTAAACAGTTTTTTCCACATCCTGTGCCAAATAATATTCATCTTCAGATGGCGTACCTTCAAAAAGTCTTGGAGTCATCCACTTTTCCAGAACCAGCCAGGCACCCAAATTCACGCCTTTAATTTTATCCGTCATACAAGCCCTCCTGTTTCAACATTAGTAGTTACCAATTTTTTTATATTTTTAACATGTTTTAAAGCAACTAACGTTGCTCTGTCAATAAAAGTGCAAAAAGGCACCTCTTCCCCCCTTAATCTGATAAAATGAAGTTCACTAAAACAAACA
>NZ_BAAGPH010000125.1:0-13637 GCF_054784355.1 Alkalibacterium psychrotolerans
TGCATTTCTTTTATTGAAACATCTTTAAATTGACTCGTCTGCAATGTCCGTTCCTCGATCATCAATACATCATTGAATATAGATACAAGGTAACTGTTTATTTCGTTTATCTGCGGTTCCACATCAGCTCCTCCTATTCAGTTATTTTTGTTTGATAGTCAAACTGTTTGACATTCAAAATATTAACTCACAAATTTACATGTGTCAAGAAAAAATAGTAAAAAAAAAAGACAATCCACGTATATGTGGCTCGTCTTTATGTTGTTCAGTCATCCATCTGATTTTTAAATCCTTCAATATCCTTAAAGTTTACTACCGTTTTTTCTTCAACTAAATCATGCATTCTTTCAGCTGAATGATTCCAGTTGATTCTAACAATGGCACTGTTTGTCAGTAGCTTTTCAATTATCCCTTCCATCGGTTCATCACGGAAAGAGAAAACTATTTCATCTCCGACATCAGGCCTTAAATCTTCTTTAATTGATTCAATAATTTCGACTGCTTCTTTATAGGGTAAATCCAATAAATTAGCAATACGGGAGTTGCTGGCCCCTTTTCGAAGTTCAGTCTCTACTAATTGCTGGACTTCAGCTGTAATTTCTTCTTTAGCCACTATCATTCCCTCAATTCTTTATTAAATATTAAACTCCTTTAATCATTATACCATAAAAGTATAAATATAGCGAATTGAGGTTAATAGCGAATAATATTAATCTAACAAATCAACAGCTTTATAGCCTACCTTTTTTAATGTATCCTGAAGAATCTTAATTTCTTCTTCTGAACACTCTTCGAATAATTCCGCAATTTTCATTGCATGTTTAGGGAATACATCGTCCATTAACTGCTTTCCTTCTTCCGTCAGTTCACAGAAGGTCACACGCCGATCAAACTTGTCAGCAATACGATTTACATAATTTTTTTCTTCGAGACGATCGACCACATAGGTAATACTGCTTGAGGCCAACAGGATCTGTTTCCCTATCATTTGAATCGGCTGTCTGCCTTTATTGTATAAGAGCTCAAGTACAGAAAATTCAGTAGCGTTTAGACCATATCGTGACATGTCATTTTTCACTACTTTTTCGACACTTGAAGACGCTCTAAATAAAATTGTTAACGCCTTTAACTCTTCTTTGTTTTCACTCATCGAACTCACCACCATTTCAATTTACCTGACCACTTTAAAGTGGGACCGGTTTTAAAAAAACTTTAACTCACTGTTATTTTATAATTTTACTGATTAAACTACCTTTATCAGCTGGCATCTTTAGATTTATGCAGAGTCTGAAATAAACGACTATAATGATAAAGGGCTCTTATCTGAAAGTAGCTTGCGAACACAACAAGAAATATAATGGTCGCTTCATTTAAACCTGGGAAAAAAACTGCCAGAAACATTGTCAAATAAAAAACAATGGTTGCTATTTTCCCATACCATTTTGAACCGTCAAGAGTAATGTCTTTTTTATACAGTCGAATATTCTCAATGAACATATATGTTTCCTTAATTAAAAACAAGGCTAGTAAAAGGCTAAATACAGGCCAATTGAACATTAATACTGCCGCAACAGCAATTTGGGTTAGTTTATCCGCTATGGGATCTAGAAGTTGGCCTAATTTAGTTCCCTGATTAAACCGACGGGCTATAAAGCCATCCAGTGCATCTGTAGCTCCCGAAACAACTAGAAGGCCTGTAGCAAACGTATATTCACTCTGGGTTTGTGCAGAAAGGTAAGCATAGGAAAAGAAAGGAATCAGCCCGAGTCTAAAATAAGACAGTATATTAGGAATAGTAAACCAGTCTTTTTTATTCATATATCGGCTTCCTTTCAAATAAGACTTCAGCCAACTCAGCGCAAGCAAAGGCAAGCTGGCTGTTCAAAGCATTCAGCAATACAAGATTGCCATATAACACATTATATTTCTACTGTACTAGTATACTTAAATATATTTTGAATAGCAATCAGGAATGGTGAAAGCCAGCTTATTATCACTTTTTGCATAATAAGCTGGCTTTATTAATTTAAATAGCCCTATTTCCCCGCTTGAGGATTAGGGTTATCCGGATTAAAGTTGTCTTCGTGGTTTTCTGCGCTGGAGTCTGGATCCTCAATATCCACTCCAAAGCCTGGCGCATGTAGTTCTACATCTTTACTTGAACCGGCCTTGTCTATTTGTTCATCATCTGAAACCTTTTCTGGTGTATGCTCGTTGTTATCTTTTTGAAGCACAACATAGCCCCCATTTCTTAAAACATCATCATACAAATCTACATCACTTTTATCAAGTCCATGGTTATTTAATGGTTCATTGTCTTCAAAATCACTTTCTTTCACTGTCTCTATTTCAGTTGGTACCATTGATTTTAAATCAGACGCGTGTTCTTCAAGTGTCACAACAACCAAATTATTGGCATGAAACGCTCCACTTTGAATAAAATTCTCCAACTCGGCTACAAGATTTTCCACATTTTGGTGGGCTGTTACAAACTTCATAGAGTCGACCTCCTTTAGTTTTCTACTTTATATTTTACCAAAGCTTTTTAAAACTAACCAACAAAGTAACTTAAAAATCAAAAAAGAGTATTGACTTATGACTGAATAGATTATATAATAAATTCTGTTGTTATAAAGTTCCGGTAGCTCAGCTGGATAGAGCATTCGCCTTCTAAGCGAACGGTCGGGGGTTCGAATCCCTCCCGGAACGTATTATAAGCATTCCTCTCCTTATAGTGGACAGGGTGCTTTTTTTCTATGTAAAAATCCGGGATGCGAGAGAGTTAATCTCGTGCATCCCGGATTTTTCAAATTAATATAAATGCAGGTAGTTTTCTTTTTCCCACTGACTGACTTCTGCTTTGTATGAATCCCATTCTATCATTTTTGATTTCACAAAATTAATGTAAATGTGATTTCCTAGAGCTTCCTTAATTGTTTCATTTCTTTTTAATGCTTTTAATGCGCTATGAAGGCTGGTTGGCAGTGAACTGATTGACTGTTCTTCCAGCTCAACTTCATTCATGTCGTAAATATTATCATTTGTTTCTTCAGGAGGCGTCATTTCATTCTTGATTCCATCAAGTCCTGCTTTCAGCATAACTGCCAGTGCAAGATAAGGATTCGCCATCGGATCAACTGATCTGACCTCTAAACGTGTAGATAAGCCCCTAGAAGCTGGTATTCTTATCATTGGTGTTCGGTTTGAGCATGACCAGGCAATATATACCGGGGCTTCATATCCTGGTACTAAACGCTTATAAGAGTTAACTGTCGGATTAGTAATGGCTGTATAGGCAGGTGCATGGTGCAGTAGACCGGACAAGAACTGATACGCTTCAGTACTCAATTGTCTTTCGTCAGCTTCGTCAAAAAAGGCATTCTCTTCTCCTTTAAATAGAGACATATTACAATGCATTCCGGACCCATTAATACCAAACAATGGTTTAGCCATAAATGTTGCGTGCAGACCGTACTTACGAGCTACAGTCTTGACAATTAGTTTAAATGTCTGGATATTGTCACACGCTTCTACAGCATCTGCATATTTCCAGTCAATTTCATGCTGACCTGGTGCAACTTCGTGATGACTGGCTTCGATTTCAAAACCTAAATCTTCCAGTTCAAGCACAATATCCCGTCTGCAGTTTTCTGCCAGATCGGTTGGGGCTAAGTCAAAATAACCGCCTTTGTCATTCAGCTTTTCAGTAATTTCATCATTTTCATTTAATTTAAATAAGAAGAATTCAGGCTCTGGACCAAGGTTAAATGAGGTATAACCCATTTCTCGTGCTTCGTTCATCATTCTTTTCAAATTTGTACGAGGATCTCCTAAGAAAGGTGTCCCATCAGGATTAGCAATATCACAAATCAGTCTTGCTACACGACCTTTTTTAGAAGAATCAGTTTCCCATGAGAACACTAGCCAAGTATCCAAGTCCGGTATCAGATACATATCCGATTCTTGAATTCTGACAAACCCCTCGATGGATGACCCATCAAACATCATTTTACCGTCCAGAACTTTTTCAAGCTGGCTCACTGGTACTTCGACGTTTTTTACTACGCCCAGTATATCCGTGAACATCAATCTTAAAAATCTGACATTTTTCTCCTTTACTTCCTGATAGATTTCCTCTTTTATAAGTTTACTCATCATCTTTTCCCCCATCTATACCACTTCTTATTATGCATTCATTATCACTGATAATAAAAGCACTTTTGAATAGTACCACTAAGGAGAATGATCAACAAGCCCAACTAAACAACTTGTCGAATTGACTGATAAATACTTAATAATCTAAAGTATTTGCCTATCAGAGCTCTGATAATTAACCTTACGAGGAGCTGTCCCCGCATATCAGAGGCTTATTCTATTAGGAATTTCTGATTCTATGCGTGTCAGCTCTTTAATAGAAGATTAGCTGATTTGTTCCGCTTATAAAGCAAAAAAACTGCTGCAGATAGTAGGCTGCAGCAATTTTTTACTGGTAGTATAGTTTTCAGAATTAATACAGTTCAAAGTATCTGTCTGTTTCCCATTGTGAAACAGTTTTTACATAGTTCTGCCAGTCAGTGGATTTAGCAGCGGTAAATCGGGCAAATATATGCTCACCTAGGCCATCTTTAATGACTTCATCTTTTCCTAGTGCGATAAGAGCCTCATTAAGATCTTTAGGCAATGATTGAATATTATTCTCGTCACGTTCAATCTGATCCATATTGTAGATGTTCTTATTCACTGGTTCAGGCGCACTTTTAGCTTCAGCTATCCCTTTTAATCCAGCTTTTAAGAGAACTGCTAATGCTAAATAAGGATTAGCTGTCGGATCGACACTACGCAGCTCCACACGTGTTGAATTGCCTCTTGAAGCAGGTACCCTTATAAGCGGTGTTCTGTTCGTTCCTGACCATGCAACATAAACAGGTGCTTCAAAACCTGGAGTCAGACGCTTATAGGAATTGACTATTGGGTTACATACAGCGGTGTAAGCTGGTGCGTGATCCAACAGACCGGCTATAAATTGATAGGCTGTAGCACTTAGCCCTTCTTTTGAATCTTCATCATAGAACACGTTTCCTTCATCATTAAACAGCGACATGTTGAAGTGCATACCGGAACCGCTGATATTCTCAATCGGTTTAGGCATGAAGGTAGCATGCAGGCCGTGCTGTCTTGCTACTGTCTTGACAATCAGTTTAAATGTCTGAATATTGTCACACGCTTCAACGGCATCGGCATATTTCCAGTCGATTTCATGCTGTCCAGGAGCAACTTCGTGGTGGCTGGCTTCAATTTCAAAGCCTAATGCCTCCAGTTCAAGAACAATGTCTCTTCGGCAATTTTCAGCCAGATCAGTCGGTGCCAGGTCGAAATAACCGCCATTATCGTTCAACGTTTTACTTGGTTTGCCGTTTTCATCTAATTTAAACAGGAAAAATTCAGGTTCTGGTCCTAAATTAAACGCATCGAAGCCTAAATCATCCATTTCTTTTAAAACTCTTTTCAGGTTATTTCTTGGATCTCCTGCAAAGGGGGATCCGTCAGGCATATGAACATCACAGATAAATCGTGCTATTTTACCGTCATTATTTTCTAGATTCCATGGGAAAATTAGCCAAGTATCTAAATCGGGGTGCAGTTTCATATCACTCTGGTCAATTTCTACAAATCCGTCAATAGACGAGCCATCAAAGGCCATCTCATTATCCATAACTTTATCGAGCTGGCTGATGGGTACCTCTACATTCTTTATAACTCCATCAATATCTGTAAACATGAGACGTAGAAATCGCACATTCTTTTCTTCTGCTTCCTTTATTATTTTACTTTTAATATCTGTGGACATTGTCCATTCATCATCCTTTTTTTGCCTAATAGGCTTTTTTTTACACATTTAAGGGTACTAACTTATATGTTATATGTCAAACGAGAAGACTCAAGAGAATTTTTCACAATAAAAAAAGTCGAGATCAATTGATCTCGACCAAATAAAAGCTTTCACTTTTTATTTTACAGCATCTTTCAATGCTTTACCCGCTTTAAATGCAGGTACTTTGCTTGCAGGAATCTGGATTTCTTCCCCAGTTTGAGGATTGCGTCCTTTACGTGCAGCACGGTCACGTACTTCAAAGTTACCAAAGCCAATTACTTGAACTTTTTCACCATCAGCAAGTGATTCAGTGATTGTTTCAAAAACCGCTTCTACTGCTGCAGTTGCATCTTTTTTAGTAAGATCAGCGGAAGCTGCTACTTTTTCGATTAATTCTGCTTTATTTGCCATCGTATTCTTTCACCTCCTCAAAAGAAGATCGATTCGATTCAATAAGGATATTAAATCGATATCTTACACCATTCTTTTGTAATTAAACATAATGGGTGAAATAGTCTAAACTTGACATTTCAATTAAAAAGATACCATAGAATCGTTGATACTGCAATGCTTTTGTTCAAACTCTTAGCAAAATAAGTTAATATCGTTAGCTGAAAACATTTTACTTGACTTATGGAAATCTATTTCCTTCTACGCGGAATAATACGAATAGGTGTTCCTTCAAAGTTAAAGGTTGCTCTAAATCTGTTTTCCAAGAAACGCGCATAGGAGAAGTGCATTAATTCCGGATCATTAACAAAGATTACAAAAGTTGGTGGCGAAACTGCCACTTGAGTCGCGTAATAAATCTTCAGTCTTCTTCCTTTATCCGTTGGTGTTGGATTAGTTGCTACCGCATCCATAACCACATCATTTAAAATGGACGACTGAATACGCAAGTTACGGTTCATAAACACTTCTTCAATCTTATCCGGAAGCAAATGCAGACGTTTTTTCGTCAATGCCGAAACAAATACAACAGGAGCATAACTCAGATACTGGAATTCATCTCGGATATCCAGCTCGAACTCTTTCATGGTATTTGTTTCTTTTTCTACGGTATCCCACTTGTTCACGACAAGAATGATCCCTTTGCCTGCTTCATGAGCATAGCCGAATACTTTCTTATCCTGCTCTCTTATGCCCTCTTCAGCATTAATGACACATAAGACGACGTCGGAGCGTTCAATCGCTCTCATAGCCCTTAATACGCTGTATTTTTCTGTGTCTTCATAAACTTTACCCTTTTTCCGCATTCCGGCAGTATCAATCATGACAAAGTCTCTTCCATCCTTTGTCTCAAAACGCGTGTCTACGGCTTCTCTTGTCGTACCGGCAATATCCGAGACAATTACCCGTTCTTCACCAATAATGGCATTGACGAGGCTGGATTTCCCTACATTAGGCCGACCAATAATACTGAATTTAATGGTTGATTCATCATATTCTTCTTCAATATCATCCGGAAATTCCTTGATTACTGCATCCAGGACATCACCCAGTCCTAATCCGTGTGAGCCTGAGATTGGATAAGGAGTTCCAAGACCTAAAGAATAAAATTCATAAATGTCATTTCGAGTTTCTGGATTGTCGGCTTTATTGACAGCTAGGATCACCGGTTTACCTGATTTGAACAGAATTGGAGCCACCTGTTCATCTTCATTAGTCATGCCCTCTTTTACGCTGGTTATCATTATGATAACATCCGCTTCTTCAATTGCAATTTGTGCCTGATAGCGAATTTGAGCATTGAGTGGTTCGTTCTCCATAGTGATGCCACCCGTGTCAATGAGTGAAAATTCTTTTCCAAGCCATTCGGCGTCGGCGTAAATCCGGTCTCTGGTGACACCGGACGTATCCTCGACAATCGATATACGTTCACCCACGATTCGGTTAAAAATGGTGGATTTTCCTACGTTGGGTCTTCCTACTATTGCTACTGTTGGTTTAGTCATTCATGCACCTTCTTTCCACTAGTTGTTTATTAAAACAGTCACACCCAACCAAGACAGGTGCGAGCCCTGTTTCAGTTGGGTGCGGTAAGATATTAATATACCTTTACACTGTATCAGTTATTCGTCGTCGTCAGTCATAAAACCGGACAACTGATCGCCAATCTGGTCACCTAGAGTAAAGGCACCATCTTCCTCTTCATCTCGTAGAGAAGGCTGCTTGACTTCAGGTCTTTCTTCCTGCTTGTCTTTTGCATCTTCTTTAGGTTTTTGATGTGATTCACTGTCTTCAGTCAACGCTTTAATGCTTAAAGAAATACGCTCTTCAGAAGGGTTGACACTGAGAACTTTAACTTCAATCTCTTCGTCTTTGGCTACAACTTCATGAGGAGTTTCTACATGCTTGTGAGCCATTTCAGAGATATGCACAAGACCTTCTACACCTGGTTTCACTTCAACAAAGGCTCCGAAATCTGTTACACGCTTAACGGTCCCTTTGGTTACAGTTCCTGGGGCAAGTTCTTCTTCAATATTATCCCAAGGTCCAGGTAAAGTATCTTTAATGGATAGAGAAATACGTTCCTGTTCTTTATCGACCTTAAGAACTTTAACATCAACTTTATCGCCTTTTGATAATTTGTCTTTAGGATGATCAATACGCTCGTGTGCAATTTCTGAAATATGCACCAGACCGTCAACGCCACCAACATTGACAAATGCACCAAAGTTAGTTAAGCGGACAACTTCACCAGATACTACTGAGCCCTCTTCCAGGTTATTCAGTGCTTCTTCTCGCTCAGCTGCGTGTTCTTTTTCAAGCAGAACTTTACGGGATAGAATCAGCTGACGTTCATTTGGATCGATTTCAATAATTTTGAACTCGTAAGTCTGTCCTTCAAATTGATTCAAGTCGCTTACAAATGATGTATCCATTTGTGATGCAGGAACAAATCCTCTAACACCAAGGTCTACAGTCAATCCACCTTTAACTACTTTAGATACAGGCGCTTCAATAACTTCATCGTTATTGTATTTTTCCTGAAGCTCTTCCCAGACTTTTCTCTGGTCTACACGTTTTTTGGAAAGAATGAAACTTCCCTGTTCTTTATCTTTGATGTCTCTTAAAACGACCACATCAATAACATCGCCAATTGCTACGATATCAGATGGATGATCAAAGCGTTCGCCAGCTAGTTCTCTCGGGGGAATAAGTCCTTCCTGTCCGCCACCTAAACCGACTATGACTTGTTTCTCATTGTCGATTGCGAGAACTTCACCTTTCACTAAATCTCCAGGTGTAATGTCTACAACATCTTTCATGACATCTGACATAGATTCTGCTTGGTCTGCGGAAACTCCCGGCTGAACCTCTGCATCCTCATTATCAGCAATTACATCTTCTGGAGAAGTCTCAGCTGGTGTATTTACCTGAACCTGCTCATTGGCAGTTTCAACCGCTTCATCAGTTGTTACTTCTTCTTTTTCAACATCATTTCTATTTTCTTTTTCTGTCATCTTTGTCTGCCTCCCAATACCAAAAATTCCTACATAATAATTGTACCGAATATGAATTTTAATTTCCACTAAAACATATTCACACTTTATTACGCCTTTACTTTAACTTAGTGCTAATCAAATTTTCGATTGTTTCAACCACTTCATCAATGGTTAATTTAGTAGTATCAATTCTCACCGCATCATCCGCTTGCTTAAGTGGGGATGTATCACGTGTGGAATCTTTGTAATCTCTTTCAGCTATGTCTTTTTTCAGCTGTTCCAAATCAGAAAAGATACCTTTGCCTTTATTTTCCTTGTGTCTTCTTTCCGCGCGTTCTTTCACACTCGCTACCAGGAAAATTTTCAGGTCAGAATCAGGTAAAACGACCGTTCCGATATCTCGGCCATCCATAACAACTCCATTGTTTGCAGCCATCTTCTGCTGTCTTTTCACCATTTCAGAGCGAACTTTCGCATGCGCTGCAACTATGGAAACTGTATTGGTTACGTTATTCTGTCTAATATCTTCCGTCACTTCTTTTCCATCGATAAAGACACGCTGTCCCGCTTCAGTTTTCTCAAAAGAAATCACAGTATTCTCCAGTAAATTGAGCAGTGCTTTTTCGTCTTTTATATTGACATGATCTTTTAAAGCTTTATAGGTAAGCGCACGGTACATCGCCCCTGTATCCACATAAATTAAATTTAAATCAGTTGCTATTCTTTTAGCCACAGTACTTTTACCCGAAGATGCCGGACCATCAATTGCTATCGTTAGACTATCATTTGTCATTCTTCTCACACTTTCATTATACATAGATTATTTTACCCTCAGTTCCTGGCCGACATAGACAGTTTCACTATTCAGGCCATTCAACTGCATTAATTCTTCAGTACTCAATCCGTGATTTAAAGCAATACGGTACATATTTTCCCCCGCACTGACAATATAGTACTCAGCTTCCTGACTTGATTCCGTTTGAGACATATTCTGTTCCGGTTCCGGTTCTGGTTCTGGTTCAGATTGTGATTCAGGCTGGCTGGCTTGCTCATCTGCTGTAGAATCATCCTGAACCGTACTTTCCGGGGAAGAAGCTGTTTGAGTTGAAGCAGAATCAGCTGATTCTTCCGTTTCTGAAACAACTTCCGTATCTTCCATTTCCGGTTCAGTATCTTCTATTTCTTCCTCTTCCTCTAATTCCTCGTCTTCTTCTAACTCATCTTCCTCATATTCCTCATCTTCGTCTTCTTCTAATTCCTCATTCGCTTCTTCGTCTTCAACCAAAGCGACTTGTTCGACAGAAGGTGACGAGGGACTTTCAGATAAATCTTCTCTATTTAAAAACCAAGCATATGCTGATATAGGTAAAATAATTAATAATGCCAAAAAAATAACTGTGACGGTCAATATAGGTGAAATGCCCTGTTCTCTCTCACGTTTGGCTTTTCTGGACATCGGTTCATCTTCAGTCAAGTCCGCTTCTTCATCAAAACGCTTTGACCAAAGTTCCTCCATAGAATCCCGATCTTTTTTACTCATAGTCATACTCCTTTCAATCCACTCAGATGTTATTATATCATAGAAAAAGCCTGTTGAAAGCCGGTGTTCATAAATTAAATAACATTTTTATCTGATTGTACCAATTTTGTTCATTACTCTGTTGAATAGTGTCCGCCAGCTCAGACGAAAAGGGTAAAGTCAGCTCACTAGTACAGTTTGAACAGCAGCCTTGTCTGCGCTCCTCAACGGATTCATTAAAATAATCTAACAGGTTTTCTCTTAAACAGTTTGCTGATTGAGCGTAGTTAATTAGTGTCCGCAATTGGCTTGTTTTACTCTTCAGTCGTTCCTGAATCAGGTTGGCGGCCTCAGTGTACGATAAATTCTGATTGATGAAAAAGCTGGCCAGATGAGCTTTGTGATCATCCGCTAACTCTTTAAGTTTGTCCTGATGTCTATACGCAAAAGCCAGTTCATCAGTCGTTGGAAGACTATCCTCCTGAAGCCGCATCTGGATGTATTCGTCTCCTTTTTCATAAAGCAGACAGGCAACCCCGCCTTTTCCGTCTCTGCTGCATCTACCGATTTCCTGAAGATACATTTCCGGACTTGAAGGCAGGTGGTAGTGAATGACAAAGCGGATATCTGCCTTATCAATTCCCATTCCGAAAGCACTGGTAGCACAAATTATATGGAGCTGATTGTGAATGAACTGTGATTGAGTTTTTCTCTTGTCACTGGTGGACAAATCACTATGATAGCTTTCGGCTGAACGGTTTAATTTATTTCTAATTAAAGCAGCTACCTGATCTGCTTTCTTTTTGCTTGAAAAATATACGATACCTGCTCCGGCCAGCTGGCTTATTAGTTCCAGCAGCTGCTCATCTTTGTCTCCTTCAACTTTCCTGACTCTCAGCTGGATATCAGGTCGGTCAACAGAGTAGACAATTTCTTTTACATGCGAACCGATATTTAAACTGTTAATAATTTCTTGTCTGACTTTGCTGACTGCCGTTGCAGTCAAAGCCATTGTCAGTGGATTGCCAAGTGTAGTCCTGATTTCTCCGAGTTTTAAGTAATCAGGTCTAAAATCCATCCCCCAGTGGGAAATGCAGTGGGCTTCATCAACTACCATCAAGGAAATATTTATTTTCTTTAACTTGTCTATTACCTGACTTTGCTGGAGCATTTCCGGTGAAGTGAAAATAAACTTATATGCATGAAGTTGATTAAGTGTCTGGTGTTTTTCTTTATAGGTCATAAAACTGTTGAGCGCCACTACTGACTTTTCGCCATTTTTTTTCATGTTGTCCACCTGATCTTCCATTAAGGATAAGAGAGGGGTGACTATTAACGTATGCCCCGGTTTCAGATAAGACGGCAACTGATAACACAATGTCTTTCCCGTTCCTGTTGGAAGCATGACTAAGGAATGAACGTTATTCATTGCCGCCTCAACAGCCGCTTCTTGACCAGGGCGAAAAGAATCGTAACCGAATTTAGTATACAAAAGAGATAACCGTTCTTTATTTGCCTCTTCAGTCATTCATTACACGCATCCTTTCAATTTCCACCAGGCGATACCAGAAAAACTCACATTCTTTTAGCGTTTCCACTGCTTCTTTAAAGGTCAACGATGGATTCGTTTCAAATAAGTCGTTCAAGTCACGATAAACATCAATTGGAATAAATAAGCTGGCAGGCATGTCACCTTTTACCAGTACTATTTCTAGTATATGTTCTTTGACTGTATTGGGTTTGATTCGACGTTTATTCGAAATGGCCTTGATTGTCCAGGACTCTTTAATCAGCTTCAAAGTGACTGCTGCACTTTGACTCAACCCATAATTATTTAATCGATGAACTTCTTCAATAAGGGAACTTATAGGTGAATCAGTCTGGTATAGCTGGTCAATCATCAGCTGCATCAGATGATTCATAACAAGAGATAGTTCAACTGTAGATAAGTTATATTTTTCAGATAGCTGTCTGTTTGTCAGTCCTTCTTTATTATATCCTACGAGCTGATCAATTAAGAGACTACGATACTTATCAGGCAAATCTTGCAAAAAAACAGTAAATGTATCTGCCCATAATTGTCTGAGTTCTTTTCTTGCTGTTTGCTGATTTTTAAGCCAGCGCTTGACTACTAACTGCTCTTCTTTATTGCTGGTATACGGAATATATTGCTTATTCTCGTAAGCTATTTCAGACAGCACTTGAGAAACGAATACAAACCAGTTCCAAAATACTTGGCGTGTCTGAGCAAATTCCAGAGACGAGATGTCTTTGAATATTATAGTTTCTTCTGTAAACTCTTTCTTTCTAATTTCTCCTAAAGAAGTTCCAGTATAAATCCCCTCTTTTTTTGTCACATAGTTCTGTTGAATTAATCTATGTAACACATCTTCCCACTCTACTGTTGACAAAGGACACCCTACATTAAACAGATTTTGAAGATGGTTTTTTTCAGCCATAAACAGATTGGAAGGCGTTCTTTTACCAGCACTAATTAACATCAGCTGATTGACTTTCACAGCTGTGCGTTCAGAAATAAGATAATTGACATAGTCCATCAGCAAAGGCTGGTTCATATAATCACCTTTTCTTAAAGAATAAAACTACTTAAAGACACTGTACACTATTTTATTGAAAATAATAAGGTGCTAATAAAAAAAAAGCTACAATAATAAAAAAAGCTTCGGCTACGCCTTCGCCCTTTTTGGGATAGTGCGTAGCCTTTACTTTTTGAGTTCTGAATAATCATAGATAATACCGTGAACACTCTTATAATAAACAGGTACCATTTCATTTC
>NZ_BAAGPH010000126.1:0-14350 GCF_054784355.1 Alkalibacterium psychrotolerans
TCTGTTGGTACTTCAATTATAGCCGGTGGGGCTCATTTTGTCTTTAAAAAAGAAACATCCCTCGACCATTTTTTTTCAAAATCGGTCGAGGGATGTATTCATTTTAGGGGAGTTTTTTCCCAGCCCCAAAAGAACCACTTTCTGATATGGTTACTTCACTACAAACAACCATAGAAAGGGGTTCTCTCAGTGGTTACTTTACAAGAAAATGCCGTGAAATTCAACAATAACTTAATCGTTTCTCATGATGGTGGTCGTTTATCAAGTGATTCTGGCTTAGTACTAATCGATGAGTTAATGGATGCTTTTAAATTTACTCAGCTCTCTGAAGACATTGTTACATTTAATGACAGTCGTAAATATTGGACGCATACGAATCATAAGATTTTGAAACAGATAATTCTACAATTTATAGGTGGTTATAATACTGATTCTGCTGCAAATATTTTACAGCATGATCCGGTATTACAGACGTTATCAATTGATGAGCCGTTGGCTTCTCAATCATCCATTTCTCGATTATATGATCGTGTAGAAGGTGAGACAATTAAGACGCTTCAAGTATTCAATCAAGCGTTAATTGACAAAGCCCGTCTGGTTCGCAACGATACAAATATGATTATTGATTTAGATTCTACCCATTCGGATACCTTTGGTCATCAAGAACAAACTGCTTACAACGCCCATTATGGAACGAATTGCTACCATCCTTTAGTGGCATTTGACGGCTTGACTGGCGACTTTTTAAAAGCCAAGCTTCGATCAGGAAATCAATACACTTCCAACGGGGTCAAAGAATTTCTTGAACCGTTATTGGAACATTATAACCAAACGATTCCAACCACTGATATTCTCGTTCGTGGAGACAGTGGTTTCGCGACACCGGATGTTTATGATTTATGCGACTTATACGAAAATCAGTATGTCATTCGGCTAAAGGCCAATAGGAATTTATATCGTTTAGCGGAAGAGTTTGTGTTCTATGATAACCATCATCCTTGGGATGAAAAAGAAGTCTATTATCATTCGGTTTCCTACCAAGCAGCTTCATGGTTCAAACCGCGTCGAGTGTGTATTCGTTCAACTCGAGAAGTAGGCGAACTCCTTTTTAAGCATTCCTTTATTGTCACGAATTTCTCAGAAAACATCTCAGCTAAAAGAGTGTTTGAAACCTACAATAAACGCGGTACCATGGAAAACTACATTAAAGAAGCCAAGAACAGCTTCTTCTTTGATAAAACAGATAGTCCCAGATTCATTGAAAACGAGGCCCGCATGATGATTAGCCTGTTGGCGTACAATCTGGTTAACTTCTTACGCACCTTGTGTTTTGAGCCAAAATCGAAAGGACTCCAAGTGGACACAATCCGTTTCCATCTATTCAAAGTGGCTGGAAAACTAGTCAGCACTGCAAGACAAATGTATTTAAAACTATCGATTTCTCATGTTCACCAACGAGAGTTTTATGCCGTATTCAGGAAAATCCAAAGGATTCGGCAACACATTTAAAGAACCTGGTTTATTAAAAAGAATTTAAATGGCCTAGGGAGAAGTGCGCCCAAAATTTGAGTTTGAAAAGTAAAAAGTCTCAAAATAATTAAATAGACCGAAAAAAATTAAATAATTAGGATAGAAAATGGAAAACGATAAAGAAAATATAACAATATTTAAAAACAGCCTCTGAAATTAGAGGTATGAATTATTCAGGACAGTATTAACTAATTTAAGTTTAAAAATAATGGTAAAAGCCATTTTCTATATACATCGATACATATATAGACTGCAAATTATTATCATCACTTGTGATACGGCTCATTCCGCATAATCCGAAAGGCCCGGTAGATTTGCTCTACCAGTATTAAACGCATGAGCTGGTGCGGGTAGGTCATTTTTCCAAATGATATGGTGGTGTCGCTGCGTTTCATGACGGCTTCGCTTAAGCCTAAAGATCCGCCGATAACGAAGACAATTTTACTGTTGCCGTGAATCATGAGCTGTTCGATTTCTTTGGCGAAGGATTCGGAGGTTCGTTCTTTTGACTCAATCGCTAATGCAAAGACATAGGCCTGATCCGGTATCTTGGCCAAGATGCGTTCCCCTTCCTTGTCTTTCACCTGAATCATTTCTGCATCGCTTAAATTTTCTGGTGCTTTTTCATCCGGTACTTCCACGACTTTTATTTTAGTGTAAGCTCCCAGGCGCTTCGTATATTCCTCGATGCCTTTTTTCAGATACTTCTCTTTCAGTTTTCCGACTGACACAATCGTGATATCCATATTGTTCTCCTCAATTCTTTCTTCTCAGATACTTTTCCCCATTATAACAATACTCCATTCCCGTTCCTATGAATAATTCACTATCCACACCCTCGGAGTTGTGATTCCGGGCTTTCCACATGTGCATTTCTGGTTTATCCACGCAGTTTCCACAGTTATACACAAAGTTATCCACATATCCACAATCCGTGTTCCCTTTTTTGTTCGTTATTCTCTTTTTACCGCTGATTTCCAGATTGTTTAAGATGAAGTTATGCACAGTTTCCCACAGGCTCTCTAAGTACTTCCTCACACTAAAAAACACTGTTATACCAACGTCTATAATATAATAAACGTTATGAAACGAAAAGTTACACACACCCTGTTTATTTATTGTGCATAACTATTTTGGAGAAATCCCGGTATGCCGGTATCGACCTGTGGATTATCCACAGCCGAACAGAATTATCCCCTCACTTTTCCCCATCCAACCCAATTAAACGTTAAATAGTTGTTCAGACTGTGAATTACTCAGTTTTCATGACAGTTCAGTTCCATAATGAAAAACGGTCAGGTCTGACCTTTTCCTAATAACACTATATTCAAAGCATATATCATCCTTTTTCGGTGATCTTCGGCAGACTCGCAGCTTCTCTATTTGCAAGTTTACCGAAGGTCGGTCATCTTAGGTCAGCTCACAGTCTCCAATTACCTCAGCATGCCAAAGTCATATCTCCTTAGGTAAACTCAAACCCTATTACTGCTGACTCTGCTGAAGTTCGCCAGACTTCGGTAAACTCCAGCTTGAACGGACTTCAGTTAACCGAACCTTAGCTGACTTCGGTTATCTCACAGAGAAGTCACCAATGACTTTACCCAAGCACCTCTCTCTTCGGTCAACTCAACTTCAGCATCACTGTGTGTACGCCAAACCTCATCCAACTTTGGCACGCTCACTAGCCAACCTCCACCCAGTCTGCCTAAGGGCACGCAAAATCCCCATTTTTAAGCACCAACCGCCTCCCTAACCACTCTCCCCATACAAAAAAACACAGCCCGGCTAAAGGCTGTGTTTACCTGTTAATTTTTACAATACCATATCTTCACTGCTGCGCATGCGGATTCGTGACGTGCGTCGTTCACCGTTACGATAATATTCAATTTCGACTTCTTCACCGATTTCGCTGTCGTATATTTCCTGTCTCAGTTCAATGCCATTTTGCACATCGACACCGTTAAAGGAAACAATCACATCATTCGCTTCAATCCCCGCATCTTGGGCTGCACTGCCTGTGGAGACTTCTGCAACCACAACGCCACCTTCCACATCTTCCGGCAGGTTCAAAATAGACTGCTGCTGCTGTGGTGAGACCATGGACAAGTCGACCATGGCTACTCCAAGGATGGGACGAATGACTTCTCCGTCCTGCTCGAGTTGATTGATGATATCAACCGCATCGTTACTTGGGATTGCAAAGCCCATTCCTTCAATCGTAGAGGATGAGATTTTCATAGAATTAATGCCGATAACCTGACCGGCAATATTAATCAGCGGTCCCCCTGAGTTTCCGGGATTAATCGCTGCGTCGGTCTGGATGGCCGTCATTTCCCAATCCATTTCGCCGTCCATATTAGTGTCAACAGGAACGGTTCGCTCAACTGCTGAAATGATGCCCGTCGTAACGGACGAAGCAAAGTTTGTACCCAGTGGTGATCCAATCGCAATCGCCGGTTCGCCGACGGTTAGATTTTCTGAATCACCGAATTCCGCTACCCCAGAAACCTCTGATGCATCAATTGACAGAACCGCCAAATCCGTCCAGACGTCGGCTCCAATGACAGTTGCTTCAACCCGGTTTCCGTCTTTAAACATTACTTCTATCGTGTCTGACCCTTCAATAACGTGGTTGTTGGTGAAGACGTAAGCCGTTTCGCCGTCCACTTTATAGACCGCACCACTTCCGGTTCCCGCCTGAAGTAGATTCTCTTCCTCATCTTGCTGCGTTTCCGTTTCACCGTACCAGCCCCATGGACTGTCGCCCATCCGTTGCAGATTAATGATGGAGACGACTGATTCGTCTACTGCGTCCACGGCATCGGTGATGCCTGAAGAGACATCGACACGCATTTCTGAAATTTGCACCTGTCCGTTGTCATCAACTGTTCCGTTCTGATCCGGTTCATCGCTTTCCTGAGTCAGGGCATCACAGCCTGCTAAAACGGAAGATGTTAAAATTAAGGCAAGTAAGGACTGCCATTTAAATTTACTCATAATAATTCCTCCTACTGGTAACCTATTACACTATAATATAGCATTGTTTAATGTTTTTTTAGTGAATAAATCTTAAAGCTTTTCATAGCTTTAGTTTAGCATATTTTCCATTATTTCAATATTGTAACGGGCTTTACATATAAAAAAGGCAGCTTTCTTCTTCACTTTTTCCCATCAAAAAAGACTGACAAGGAAAGCATCGCGCGCTTCCCTTATCAATCTCAATAAGTATTATAATGTAAACAAGCCGCAGGGTTCCACCGGGTCCGTATCAAACAGTTTAAATGTCTGGTTTACCCCTGTGTCTTTCCTGAAAAGAATGTCTTCGACTGTATCGTAGGCAATTTCTTTGACGTTGTTTTCTCGGCTCAAATGGCCCAGGTAGACACGCTTCGTCCGGTCACCAACTATTTCAGCCAAGGCTAGTGCACCGTCTTCATTGGATAAATGCCCTTTATCTCCGATAATGCGCTGCTTCAATGACCACGGGTATTTACCCATGCGCAGCATACTTAAGTCGTGATTACTTTCAAATAAGTAGGCATCTGCATTTTTAACGTAATCTCGCATTCGGTCACTGACATAACCTGTATCAGTCAGCATGACAAAGCGTTTGTCGTTCTTTTGAAAAGTGTAAAACTGTGGATCAATCGCATCATGCGATACCCCGAAGCTTGAGACATCAATGTCCCCCATCGTCATTGTCTTGTCGATGGAGAAATGATGCTTCTGTTCAGTTTTCAGCTTGCCTAGTTTCGGTTCCATGGCCTGCCATGTCAATTCATTCGCATAAACGTCCAGATTATACTTGCGGGCCAATATGCCCACGCCTTTAATGTGGTCACTGTGCTCATGAGTGACGAGTATGGCATCCAAGTCTTCTGGTTTGCGGTCGATTTTATGCAGCAGTTCAATCGCTTTTTTACCGCTGAAACCGCAGTCGACCAGTATCTTCATTTTATCGGACTCTACATACGTAATGTTTCCCGTACTGCCGCTTGCCAGTACACTTATATTCAGTCCTGATTCTTGTGCTTCCATCATGAAACGAATCCTCTTCTCTCTGCTTACTCCTTGTCTATCTTACAACACGGCTTGTCTAAGAATCAAGGTCTCCGGGAAGTCGTCACAATACCGTTGGATTTATTTCTTATCTTACTCTTCATCGTCATCTTCATCCAGATCAGGATCGACCGGCATCACCGGCTCGGTTGGTTCCTGAATAATGGAACGCTCGAACGCATCGACTCGTAGCACGCGTTCCCCACTTGAATCCGTTACAGGAACGTACCAAATCGGCCCGTACATGCTTAAGTCTTCCAGGTAGAGTGTTCGCTGATAAGATAGAATGGGTTGACCGACAATGGAATTGGAGCTGATTTCGTTATTTTGAAACAGCGTCTCAATCGCTTGACGGTCCGTGATGATATCCAGCGCACTTCCCTGGGTCGTCATCGGTCCGGCATAACTCTGCTGGTAGGAAATGATGTTGCCATCACCCCCGTAAAAGAGTGAAATTTCAGATGTGCCGTCTGCAACGGGAATCCCATTCACCTCTTGTGCAAAGACAAAGCGATTTTCGACCTGGTCATAGCGCAGAAATGTGTATTCCTCTCCAAATAGCACAGCTGAGCTATCCATAAACTCGTTTAATCGTTCAAAGTCTTCGTCAGTAAATCCTTCTTCGGGTGACCCTTCAATTTCAATGGGATCGGACAGAATACTGTTATACAAAGTGCCGTCCTGTGCAATAGATCCCGCCTGATTCTCCAGCTGGTCGACATTGTCTTCCAGCAAGGTGTTGCGGTCCGCCTGGACATAATACACTTGATTGTCTTCTTCCGTTAGATTCGGCAGTTCAATGCCAATCTGTTCCATTTCCCTTAGAAGGTTGACTTGGTCCGGCGCTGTCGATGCATACTGAAGGTCACTTCGGTTTAAAAAACTGATCAGCAGATAAATATTCAGCAGCAAGAATGTCATCAGGAAGATGTTCTCAATTTTTTTAAAGTCCATTGTGTGCTTCCTCCTGCAGTTGAATATAGCGGCTTAGTTCATACCAGATATCGTCTGACTGAACATACCAGTTTGGCTCGAAATGAACCACTCGACTGTCTTCTTCACTTTGAATCCAGGTTAATCCGACACGAATATTTTGAATACCCTCCAGGCCTTCTCCGATGCCAGCCAGGTTTTCGGCCACTTCAGTTCCGCTTGGCAGGGTTTTGGTGCGTTCTCCCGTCAGTGCCAGTGGTGTTTGCACAACTCGCAAAGGCAGGCGCAGGTTAGTCAATCCACTTTCAACAACTGTAACAAGGACACTTGACTCCTGCTGCTGATGACTGAAGACTGGTTGCCCCTGGATGTATCGCTGAAACACGACTTCATTCGTAGCCGGGGTGAACCCTTCATAGTGAACCGTTTCTGTCCAGTTCTCAATTTGTCTGAGTTCCTGGAAGCTACTGGTCAGCCGTTCGCTGAACGTCATTTGTCCCATATCTGTTCGCTGCCGGATATAGGTCAGCGTATTATTGGAATCATTGATTCTCACTTCAGTCGTCAGATCAATATAGCGAAGGGTCTGACCCGTCCGTCTCGCATCGACTTCAGATGTATCGGTGAAAAACTGATTGATATACAGATTGTTTGGCAGACGTTCAACCAGATAATCCTGGTACTCGACATCAACTTCTTCTATCGGAAGGTAGATGAGGTCTTCGCCCACTTCAATCGTTTCAACTTCAGTAAACTGGTTATTTGCTCCATAGAGCAGCTCGTTGACCGTTTCTTCGGTAAAACTCGATTCATCTACTGAATAATACAATTCATTTGTGCTGTCAAAAAATACAACCTGTTCTGGATTGTCACGGTTCATGAATAAACGCGTGAAGGTCCGGTTTTCATAATCAGTCGGCAGGTCATCAAAAGCAGCTTCGAACAAACCAAAAGGAATCGGTGCACCAAAGAGGAATTCAACCCATTCGCCTGATGACAGATTTTCTCTATAGGCTTCTCGGCTGACACGCTGAGGATTGGCTACTTCTCCAAATGCCATGGAATTGAAATGTTCTTCAATCCAGTCGCTCATTTCATGCGTGTCGATTTCCAACTTTGTTTCACTAAGTGAACGGTGCCAGATGATTTGGTTTGGTGAAAATACCTCTGTCATGGTTCGATCAACAAGGGAAGCCGGTACAGCCCCACTTCCACCAGACGTCGGTTCACGAAGCTCTCCTCCGGCTGTCCATAACTGAAAGCTCAGAAACAGGCTGAGGGCAATCAGTACAGTCAGTAAAACGTGTTTTATATTGGACCAGCTCATAACCACTCATCCTCCTCTTCAAATGGCACAAAGGGAAGGGAAAGATAAAAGGTCGTGCCTTGTCCTTCCGTACTTTCCGCCCAGATTTGTCCACCGTGCTGTTCGACCACTTCTTTAGAGATGGCCAGACCTAAGCCACTTCCACCCATTGCACGTGAGCGGGCACGGTCAACCCGGTAAAAGCGGGAAAAAATTTTGTGCAGGTCTGCTTTAGGAATCCCCATGCCCTGGTCACTGATGCTGATAACTACATGATCGGCATCAACGGTCATCCGACCCGTGATGGTCCCGCCATCCGGTGAATACTTGATGGCATTGTTCATGATATTGTCCAGCACCTGAATCATGCGGTCCGGATCAACTTCTACAAAGACTGCATCCTTAAGCAGTTCTTTTTTAATCTGATAATTCTTACCCTGATACTCCGTTGAATGAATCAGCATTTCAAAACGGTTCAGTACATGATCGACCATTTCTGTCATATCCACTATTTCAAGGTCCAAGTTGCTCTTGCCTGAATCAATGCGTGACAAGTGCAGCAGATCCTGAATCATCCGAATCATCCGGTCCGTCTCATTTTGAGTGACGGCCAGGAAACGGGGTGCCAGTTCAGGGTCTTCCCATGCGCCGTCAGCCAGCGCTTCGATGTAACTTCTCATACTGGTCAGTGGGGTGCGCAGTTCATGAGACACGTTCGATACAAACTGCTTACGCTCTTCGTCGATCCGTTCCTGCTCAGTGACGTCATGCAGCACGCAGACAATTCCGCTGATAAAGCCTGACTCTCTTTGAATCAAGGAGAAAGAGGCTCTCAAAATAATCGGCACACCTTTTTTAGTGGCGTTAATCAGATAATCTTCCTGCTTTTCAAGAATGGTTCGCAGCGTAATGTCTTCTTCGACATCCAATACTGTCAGCAGATTTTCACCGCTTGCTTCTTCTTCTGACATGTTCAGCATCGTCTGAGCCATATCATTGATAATAATAATTTTTCCGCGCCTGTCGGCAGCCACAACCCCGTCGGTCATATGGGTCAGGACACTGTTCAGACGGCGTCTTTCCGCATCAATTGATTCCTGGGCTTCCGCTACATCATCAGACAAATCATTGATTAGCGAGGCCAGCTGACCCAGCTCGTCTTCTCCGTACACTTTCAGGGTACCTGAATAATCACCGTCTGCAATCTGACGGGTTTGAATCTGCATTTCCTTAATCGGTTTCGTCAACGCGCGGGAGACCATGTTGGCCAGAATAAGCGAAAGAATAATAGCGACCGCACTCGACTGCAGAAATATCCAGGTAATTTGGGAAATCTGATTATAGACTGTTTCAATATTGCTTTCCATTAAGATGGCACCAAGAAACTGCCCGTCTTCTCCAGCAGAGTAGACCGGTTCGACCACTTTCCAGCGCCGGTTTGACGTCACCGGATCAATAACTTGTCTGGGCACCGTCGTTTCTGACAAGAGGGCCTGTCTGACATCCATATCATCCGACAACTGTCCGACAATATTCTGCTGGGTACTGTCACTCGTTCCGATGACAATCAAGTCCTCATTCACCACTTGCAGCTCGGTAATGCCGTTTCCGGAAAAATCCGCCAGTAGGCTGTTGATTTCCTGTATCGGATCAACATCATTGTCTTCCCCATTGGATTCCAGTTCTAGAAAAGGCATGATGGTGCTTTCCAGAAAGTTCATCTGTACTTGACGGTCTTCCTGGAAATTGGCGATGAGCTGTCTTTCAATCTGGGTAATAAAATTCGCCCCGATTAGCTGCAGGGCGAATACAAGTAAAAGCACGATAACAAAGACAATCTTTGTATTTATAGACTGGTAAAAACGTATTTTTTTCTTCATAAATTACTACTTCTCCTGTTGTTCAGGACTTCTCAGGTAATAGCCTACTCCTCGACGCGTCACTAAAAATGTCGGGTGACTTGGGTTGTCTTCGATTTTTTCACGCAGACGTCTGACCGTCACATCAACTGTTCGGACATCCCCAAAGTAATCATAACCCCAAACCGTTTCCAGCAAGTGTTCACGCGTCATCACCTGACCGATGTGTCTGGCCAGATAGTGAAGCAGCTCGAACTCGCGGTGAGTCAGTTCGATGGTATCGCCGCGCTTAGACACAATATAAGCATCCGGGTGAACAATTAAATCGCCCACTTCGATGTCATTCGTTTCTTCTTTAACAGGTTCGGTATTCTGCAAAGAAGACTGGCGTCTCACGTTTGCTTTAACTCGAGCCACCAGTTCTCTATTAGAGAACGGCTTCGTCACATAATCATCTGCACCGAGTTCCAGACCCAGAACTTTGTCAATTTCCTGATCCTTGGCGGTAACCATAATAATTGGCGTATCTCTTGTCTTGCGTACCTCACGGCAGACTTCCAGTCCATCCATTTTCGGCAGCATCAAGTCTAGAACAATCAGATCCGGATTTTCTTCTTCCACTTTCTCTACGGCTTCTTCACCGTCATAGGCGGTAATAACCTCAAAGCCTTCTTTTTCCAAATTAAACTTCACGATATCTGAAATCGGCTTTTCATCGTCAACAACTAGTATTTTTTTCAAAAGTGTTCCTCCTCAGAAACAGTATACGTGCATTCATTGCGTGAATCCGTTCCATTAGATTATACCTTACTCTCTGAACGGGTTCAATTTTAGACCAACTTTCTTTTGTTTCTGCTCATTTTTCTTCTTCTAAATGAACGACTAAAGCGACTGTTTCGTTTGCCAATGCTTTACGATTTGCTTTCAGCTCCAGTGACTTAACGGTAGGATGCTCCAGTACAATGACTGGGATAACCGGATGAAAGCCTTTGTCTTCCAACAGCTGTCGGTCAAAGGTTGCCAATTTCTGCCCTTTTTCGACTCTCATGCCTTTTTTTACAAAGGTATGGAACCCTTCGCCATTCAACAGAAGCGTATCAATACCTATATGAATCAGTACTTTTATTCCCTCGTCGTTTTCAATATAATACGCATGCTTTGCATCTGCGACTTCAATTAATTTCCCGCTTAAGGGCGCATAAACCACTTCTGAAGAAGGCATCATCGCAAAGCCGTCTCCAATCATTCTCTGCGAAAACAAATCATCCGGCACTTCTTCAATTGACATAATCTCGCCATCAGTTACTGCACAGACGGTAAAAGTGTCAGTCGATTCATTCCCACTTTCCTCATGCACGCCAAACTCGTCTGATTGATTGCTCATTTTTTTCTCCTTTTAAGTGAAACTCCTTATAGATGCTTTTATTCTAACAAGTAAAGCCGTTTCAAGCAATCTCTTTCGGTCATAGCGTTTTGGTTGGTGTTCCCAAGCCTTCGTGGTATTCTAATTATATAAACGCTTATGATTTGAATCATTGGTAAAAGGAGGGGCAATATGGAATTGGGTTATATTGTTTCACTCATTATTCTCGGGGTTTCTCTCATTATTTTAATTGTCATGGGATTTCTAGCTATGAAAAAAATGAAGCCCACGCTGAAAAATATTGAAGAAACACAAAAAACAGTAGAAGGCCATGTCGAACATTTCACTAATGAAGCGGAAGCTATTCAGACAAAAGTGGATCACATCATGGCTCGAGTGGAATATACTCAGAACATTTCAGAAATGAAGCTGCAGCGCTTTGATGATTTTCAGCACTATGCCGAAAGTCTGTCTCACTCACTTCAATTTCTGAAGGAACACGGAAATGAATACTCTAAAGGGGCCGCTGAAAACACCCTGAACGAGCTTCGAACTGACGGACCGCGTCTGGCGAAAACGTTCAAACTTGCCTTCAGTAAGACGATGGAGAAACAGAAACAGCGCAAGCATAATGAGGATTATGCCGATTTACCCGCAGTAGTCAATAATCAATTAGTTGAAAGGTAGGAGAAGACTATGCCAAAAGTAAGTTTAACGAAAGCCGTATTAATGAGTGCTGCTTCAGCCTTTGCCGCTTTAGTATTTGCCCCTAAAGACGGAAAAGCATTCAGAGAAGACCTGAAAGAAGAAGCCATTAAGATGAAGGACACTGGGGGAGAAAAAGCCCATGAACTGGTGGAGGATTTCAAAGCCTCTTATATGGAGGCGGAAAAAGAACTGGAATCTGAACAGGCTAAACTCGATGCCAAACAGGCAAAATTAAGCCAGACTATCGAAGAAATCGAAAGAGACCTAGCCATGAGCGAAGCTGAAAAACAGCAGGATACAGTAGTTGACCCTGCAGCAGCCAGTCACGCGGTATATGACGATGAAAAACTGGGTGACGTTAAAGACACGCCACTTGAACCGGAACATGACCAGGCTATTCCTAAAGATAAAGTCGATGAAGCATTGAAAGACAATTACCTGTCCGACGATGACGACTTTAAGCTGGACAAAGACAACATGGACGATGAAGAAGAAGCATCCATGAAGGTCAATCCAAACGACTAAAGATTAGAATATGAAAGACTCTGTGCAGGTGATGCACAGAGTCTTCTTTTTATGTACAGGCCATTTTGATTACGTACAGATTGGAAGATATTCATTCTTCAGATTCAATGTGTGGATTGAAGGATGATTAACTCGTACATAATCATCCTTCAGCTAATATTTTTTTCGTGAAGGATGATTAATCAGAGATAATCATCTTTCACATTTTTTATAAGCTTCGAAAGACGATTAAGTGGCACATAATCATCTTTCCAAAGATTTATAACTGCGAAACATGATTATCTCGCACGTGACACTTTTTCAGACACTATACTCTCCCTATCTTCTTCTTTTCTCAAAACAAAAGCATCAAAACCGGCTTCTGTCCGGCTTTGATGCTTCAACTTGCTTTATTTTACGGCTTTCTTCACCCAGACGGAAATCGATTCCGCATTGACCGGGAAAGTGGCCGTTCCGTTCTCATCAATCTCTATTTCTTCGTCTCTGTTTTCCAATAGGTCTACGTAGACTTCATGTGCGTGCAAATCACCCACATGCATTTCCTTAAAGCCTTCATCTCCATTGGACATGATAACGGCACAGCCATCCGGGTGCTCGTCATTTCCAGTACGGGTAAAACCGATGCAGTTGCCGTGATCCAGATAGTTGTGCTGTTCTCCGTAGGCAAAATTCTTTCTGGCATAGAGCAGTGTATCAATGATGCTTCCACAGCCGTCATAGTCCACATCTCCACTGTAGCCATAGTAATCACTGTAAAACACGCACGGATAGCCGTAGTGGCTTAGCAGAATAAAGCCGTATGCCAATGGTTTGAACCAAGGTTCCACGTAGGATTCCAGTGCCTGATTCGGCTGGGAATCATGGTTTTCAACAAAGGTTACCGCCTGCTCGGCATTGGACTTGTACAGTGTTCCATCCAGAAGGCGTCTCAAATCAAAATCGCTGTGCTGCTTTGATGCTTCATGCAGCGCGTAATGGAAGCGGACGTCCATCATGGAAATGGAGTAATCGTGTTCTTCCAGGTAATCTTCCAGATCCTTGTAGCGCTGATGCCAGTACTCGGCCACAAAGAAAAAGTCTTCTCCATGGACTTCCCTGACGTCTTCGATCAAGTCTTTCATAAACTGGTTATCAATATGTTTCACGGCATCCAGACGAATCCCGTCTACCTTGGTTTCTTCTATAAACCAGTGAATCCATTTTTTCGTTTCTTCCACGACTTCTGGATGACTGTAATCAATATCTGCAAACATCAGATAGTCGAAGTTTCCAAATTCTGTCGACACATGTTCATCGGGTGCCCAGCCTTTGCCTTCTCCCTCGATACGGTAAATTCCCTGCTCGCCTGAGATAGTATCATCGGATACCCCTGAAAAATGGTACCAGTGCCATTCAAAGTCAGAGTACTTCCCTTCTCTTCCCGGAAACGTAAAATGCGTCCAGGACTCTATTTCACGTGTTTCATCAATCGCTTCATGGCGATTGTCCTGACTGACCGGTGTCGCTTCAAATCGTTCAGTATCATCGGCAGCTGCCTTGTGGTTCAAGACAACGTCCGCATAGACATGTATATCCTGTTCATGGAGGGCATCAATGGCTTCCAGCAGCTCTTCTTTTGTACCGTATTTTGTCCGGACGGTTCCTTTCTGATCAAATTCCCCTAAGTCATATAAATCATAAATACCGTAACCGACATCATCCGAACTTGTTCCTTTAAAACAAGGCGGAATCCAGACCGACGTTATGCCAATCTCTTTCAGATGGCTGGCGTTTTCTTTCAGACGCTTCCAATGTTTGCCGTCATTTGGCAGATCCCATTCAAAATACTGCATCATTGTCCCATTCATGCTTTTTCTCCCCTTTGCTTTCCATACAGACTATTGTGCACTGTATCAGTTAATTTTACCCTTTACTGTCATCATTTACAAAAAATAACCCTTTATAAGAAAACCTCGGGCAAAGTTCGCCCGAGGACTCTTTATTATCTGCTGACCTTTTTATTTTTGTGTTCTATTGTCATATACGATCCCCGTGTGACTTACAAAGTATTCTGGAATCATTTCACCA
>NZ_BAAGPH010000127.1:0-15061 GCF_054784355.1 Alkalibacterium psychrotolerans
ATAACATAGAGTGTGCTCTTTTTGTATATTTTTTTCTTCACCCAACGGGTGAAGAAGGAATAGAGTGATAAACCTTATCAAAGCGGGATAAATGCCTGTTCTGACAAGGTACTATGAATTATTCAGGTTCAATTTCACACTAAATTAAAAAACCGAACCTTTTTCGATTTCTATTATTAGAATATCGAAAAAGGTTCGGTTTTTTGTATCATTGTACTATATAGGGAGCATAAAACAACTTATTTGAATTTAAGTAATGGCTCGATTATTATGAAAAACTACCTGATATTATAGATTACTGTTGAATATTTATATCCTTCTTAATTTATGATATAAAAAAAGAATAAGCTGTCAGTTTGTTTTTTTTTCACATATTCAATTTTTTTCATCAGATTAATTGACAACGCTTTATTTATTGATATAATAGTCATATATAAATAACGGTATATTTAACTATGACTGATACTTTAGGGAATAAGGTGTTATTGTGAATGATAAGCAAAGAATGATACAGGAATATGTCCCAGGGAAACAGGTTACATTGGCACATGTCATTGCAAATCCTGACAAGCATTTATACACCAAGTTAGGCTTGCCTCTAAGCAGCAACAGTGATGCAATTGGTATCTTAACTATCACTCCCAGTGAAGCTTCAATCATAGCTGCTGATATTGCGACTAAGTCCGCTGATATTCAAATAGGATTTGTCGATCGATTCAGTGGGTCAGTAGTGTTTACAGGTACAGTTGGGGCGGTTGAAGCTTCACTATCAGATGTGCTTACAAGTTTGGGGAAAATTTTGGGAATGTCAGATGTCAGAATCACTAGAACATAAAAGAAAGAGGAGGATCAAACATATTTTTGTTTAACATCGATGAAAGGTGTGGCAAAATGAAAAAAATTGTGATAGTCGACGAAGACTTAGCAACTATGGATATGATCAAAAACTTACTTATGGAAGAAGTTTACACAATAAGTGGAGTTGGAAAAGACGGTTTTGCAGCTCTCGAATTGTGTAAGAAAGAAAAACCAGACATACTGATAATCAATTTAAAACTTCCGGTTTTGAACGGGATAACAGCTTCGAGAAAAGTAATTGCAGAGAATAATGTAAAAGGTGTCATTTTTCTATGTGATAACGATTCAGAAATCAACAAAGAAAATTTTGAAAAGATCAAAAGCAGAAAAATGATAGGCTGGCTGTCAAAACCTATACAGAAGGAGGTTTTAATCTCGACCTTGTATCTGGGCAGTGAACAAACCTCTGTAATTGAACAGCTTGAATCTGAAGTGAAAAAGGCTAATAAAAAGTTATTCGAAAGAAAAATAATAGAAAAAGCTAAAGGCTTGCTCATGGAGGAACAGCAGTTAAGCGAACCAGAAGCGTATAGATTTATTCAAAACCTGAGTATGCAGAAGCGCACATCTATGGTGGAAATAGCGGATATCATATTACTAGGAGTTTAAAATTAAAAATAACTGCAAGTGATGTAACTTGTGGTAAAAGCAAAGATGCTTAAAAAATGACTTTCAGAGTCGTTTTTTAAGCATCTTTGCTTTTTGATTGGAGGGATAGATATAGCGATATAAAAAGGTAATAGGTAATGTTTGATAAAACGATGTGGTGCATACTTATAAAAGCACACAACAACATTTAAAGGAGGAGCAATATGTCGCAGGAAGCATTAGGAATGATCGAGACAAAAGGATTGATCGGCTCAATCGAAGCAGCAGATGCAATGGTAAAAGCTGCTAACGTCACATTGATTGGCAACGAAAAAATTGGATCTGGTCTGGTTACAATAATGGTAAGAGGTGATGTGGGTGCAGTGAAGGCTGCAGTAGATGCCGGAATAACTGCTGCCGAAAGAGTTGGAACGGTAGTATCAAGCTATGTTATTCCAAGACCACATACGGATGTTGAAAAAATCTTACCTGTCAAAGGTGATGATGACAAATGAATAGTCAAGATCAATTGATAAACAGTATTTTAAGTAGAGTAATGGACAAAATAGATAATAATAACGAGCAGAACATTTTCTCGAAAGGAGATTTAACTATGGCGAATAACGCAAGCGGTTTAACAGAATATATCGGATCAACAAAAACTGGGGATACAATCGGTTTAGTTATTGCAAATGTAGACTCACAGTTACTGGATGCAATGAAATTGGAAAAATCATATCGATCCATTGGTATTATAGGTGCAAGGACGGGTGCCGGGCCTCATATTATGGCTGCTGATGAAGCGGTTAAGGCTACAAATACAGAAATCGTTCTAATAGAATTGCCTCGTGATACTAAAGGCGGTGCCGGTCACGGCTCTCTGATCGTTTTTGGTGGAGAGGATGTATCTGACGTCAAACGGGCTGTTGAAGTGACCCTTCAAGAAGTGGAAAGAACATTTGGAGATGTCTATGCGAACGATGCTGGACATCTGGAATTGCAGTACACAGCTCGAGCCAGCTATGCCATCAATAAAGCATTTGGGGCACCAGTTGGGAAGTCATTCGGATTGATCGTAGGTGCTCCAGCAGCAATAGGGCTGGTTATGGCAGATGCGGCCGTAAAATCTGCTAATGTCGAGGTCGTGGGCTATGGATCACCCGGTAATGGAGGCACCAGCTACTCAAATGAAGCAATCTTACAGATTACAGGAGATTCTGGTGCAGTTCGTCAGGCAGTTATCTCTGCGAGAGAAATTGGTAAGAAAATGCTGTCCAGTCTAGGAGATGAACCTACCAGTAGTGCTTCATCATACATTTAACAGGAGGTAGTAAATATGAAGTCAAAACGATTTGAAGCTTTAGCGAACAGACCGGTCAACAAGGACGGATTTGTAAAAGAATGGATCGAAGAAGGATTTGTTGCAATGGACAGTCCAAAGGATCCTAAACCAAGCATCCGCATTGAAAACGGAGAAATAGTGGAGCTGGATGGAAAACGTAAAGAAGATTTCGACTTAATCGATAGTTTCATTGCAGCGTATGGTATTAACAAAGAAAATGCTGAAAAAGTCGTCAAGATGAGTTCTCAGGAATTAGCTAACAAACTTGTGAACCCTAATATTTCGCGTTCAGATTTAATTGAGCTTACCTCAGCGATGACTCCTGCTAAGGTGTGTGAAGTTGTCAGCTATATGAACGTAGTAGAAATGATGATGGCTGTCCAAAAAATGAGATCTAGAAAAAAACCAGCGACCCAGTCACATATTACCAATGTACGAGACAATCCGGTTCTGCTGGCAGCAGATGCAGCTGAAGGGGCATTTAGAGGTTTTGATGAACAAGAAACGACTACTGCAGTTGCCCGCTATGCTCCCTTGAATGCCATTAGTATTATGATTGGATCAAATATAGGAAAACCTGGAACTATGACACAATGCGCTTCTGAAGAAGCTACAGAACTAAACTTAGGTATGCGAGGATTCACTGCTTATGCAGAAACTATCTCAGTTTACGGGACAGAAGACGTTTTTACAGATGGTGACGACACCCCATGGTCTAAAGGATTTTTAGCTTCTGCTTATGCTTCTCGAGGTATAAAGATGCGTTTTACTTCCGGTACAGGATCAGAAGTGCAGATGGGATTTGCTGAAGGGAAGTCCATGTTATATCTTGAGGCAAGATGTATCTTCCTGACTAAGGCTGCTGGTGTACAAGGCTTACAAAACGGCTCCATCAGTTGTATTGGTATCCCTGCCGCTGTTCCGTCAGGTATCCGTGCTGTTCTGGGAGAAAATCTTATTACAGCGATGATGGATCTGGAGAACGCTTCAGGAAATGATCAGACATTCTCTCACTCCGATATGCGTCGTACTGCGAGATTAATGATGCAGTTCTTACCAGGAACAGATTATATATCTTCTGGCTATTCTGCTACACCGAACTACGATAATATGTTCGCCGGATCGAATACAGATGCTGAAGATTTTGATGATTATAATGTTATCCAGCGAGATCTGAGAGTAAACGGTGGGTTACAACCTGTTACAGAAGAAGATGTTGTGCGTGTAAGAAATAAAGCAGCCAGAGCAATTCAAGCTGTGTTTGACTATCTGGGACTGCCGGCCATAACAGAAGAAGAAATCGAAGCGGCTACTTATGCACATGGAACGAAAGATGTGCCTCACCGTAATGTCGTTGAAGATTTAAAAGGTGCAACAGATATCTTGAATAGAGGAATTACAGGATTGGATATAGTAAAAGGACTGGCTGAAAACAACTTTAAAGATGTGGCGGAAAGTGTGCTGAACCAATTGAAACAGCGTACAGCAGGTGACTTCCTGCAAACTGCCTCAATTTTTGATAAAGACTGGAATGTCATTTCAGCCGTCAATGCTCCTAATGACTATGCCGGGCCTGGTACAGGGTACCGTTTAGACGGAGAAGATTGGGAAAAAATCAAAAATATTCCAAACGCAATTGACCCTAGAGATATTTAGGAGGAGGGATAAACATGACAGAAATTAATGAAAATTTATTACGAACAATTATTGAAGAGGTAATTCGTGAAATGGGAGACAGTAGCGATAAAGTGTCTTTCAAACAGCAGAAAACAGGAGTACCTGCTAATGAAGAAGACTGGCTTAAAAATAGCGGTGAAGCCCAATCCGGCACATCTGAAGATGAAGTAGTCATTGCAGTTGCCCCAGCTTTTGCAGCATCTCAAACAACGAATATTGTCGGTGTTCCCCATAAGGAAATCATCAGACAGATCGTAGCCGGAGTTGAAGAAGAAGGATTAAATGCCCGACTGATCAAAGTTTATAAAACATCCGATGTTGCATTTGCTTCAGTTGAAGGAGACCGTTTGTCAGGGTCCGGGATATCCATCGGATTGCAGTCCAAAGGAACAGCGGTTATTCATCAACGTGAACTGCAGCCACTGTCGAATCTGGAGCTGTTCCCACAGGCGCCGCTATTAACTTTAGAAACTTATCGTGCGATCGGAAAAAATGCAGCTAAATACGCAAAAGGCGAATCACCTACACCAGTGGAAACACTCAATGATCAGATGGCTCGTCCTAGATACCAGGCATTGTCTGCTTTACTGCATATCAAGGAAACTAAAGAAATAAGAAAAGGTACAAATGCACAAGAATTTACTATAAATATATAAGGAAGTGAAATTATGACTACAGAAGTTGAAAACATGGTTAGAAAAATTCTGGAAGATATGAACAATGGGAATACAACTACAACGGTTTCATCATCCACTAGCAAATCAGGTTCAGCTAAACAATCTGATTTTGGAAATGTCACTGTTAAAGATTACCCGATCGCCCAGAAACATCCGGAATGGGTAAAATCATCAACTGGAAAAACATTTAAAGATATTACTCTAGAGAACGTTATGAATGGCAACATTAAGCCGCAGGATGTCCGAATAACTGCCGATATTTTAAAAGCACAGGGAGATATCGCTAAAAGTGCAGGACGTCCGGCAATTACAAATAACTTTTCAAGAGCATCAGAGCTGACATTAGTACCGGATGAACGAGTTTTGGAGATTTATAACATGTTACGTCCTTACCGTGCGACTAAACAAGACCTAATGGATATTGCAAAAGAACTCGAATCGCAATATGATGCGAAAGTTACTGCAAACTTCATTCGTGAAGCAGCTGAAAACTACGAGAAACGCAAGAAATTAAAAGGTGACAACTGACAAATAAAGGAGAGAAATCTATGCATAGAATTGTTGGTGTGGATATTGGGAATTCTTCAACTGAAGCTGCGTTAGCAGAGGTGACACCAACGGGGAAAGTCAATTTTCTGAGTTCCTCCATTGCCAATACCACGGGTATAAAAGGAACCAGGAAAAATTTACATGGAATCTATGACTCCTTGAATATTTTATTGAAAAAAACAGACTTGACTATTAAAGACATCGATTTGATTCGTATAAATGAAGCTACTCCGGTTATAGGAGATGTAGCGATGGAAAACATTACGGAGACTATCATTACTGAATCTACTATGATAGGGCATAATCCAAAAACACCAGGAGGGATAGGTCTCGGAATCGGAGAGACTGTCTCTATCCTGGAATTATTGAATAAGCCTATGGAAGATATATTATATATAGTGGTTGTACCGAAATCTGTAGACTTTTCTTTAGTTGCTCAATTGATCAATGCCTATGAAACAAAGGGATATAGTATCGCTGGAGCTATTCTACAGGCAGATGATGGAGTACTGGTAAATAATCGTCTGAACAGACAAATTCCTATAGTTGACGAAATATCATTCATTGATAAAGTGCCGATGGGTATGCTGGCAGCGGTTGAAGTCGTAGAGCAGGGGAAAGTGATATCTCAACTATCTAATCCCTATGGTATTGCAACAGTATTCAATCTTTCGCCGGAAGACACAAAGAATATTGTTCCTATCGCAAGAGCACTGATAGGAAATCGTTCAGCAGTTGTCATCAAAACGCCTAAAGGGGATGTCCAGGCCAGAACGATTCCAGCTGGAACGATCAGTATTTATGAAAATAGCAGAATTCATACAGTAGATGTTTCAGATGGTTCCGAAAGAATCATGTCTCTTGTATCCTCTTTGGATCACATCGATAATGTGATCGGTGAATCAGGAACTAACGTCGGCGGGATGCTTGAGAAAGTGAGAGCAACTATGGCAGATCTGACAGATAAGGAAATGTCGGATGTGTACATCCAGGATTTACTGGCTGTCGATACATTTGTCCCTTTAGATGTCAGAGGCGGACTTGCTGGCGAGTACTCAATGGAACAGGCAGTTGGAATTGCATCTATGGTCAAATCCGACCATCTTCAAATGTTCATCATAGCGAATGAAATTGAGAAAAAGTACAATGTCCCTGTTGAAATTGGTGGAGCTGAGGCAGAATCAGCTATCATGGGAGCTATTACTACACCTGGAACCGATACACCTTTAGCTATTTTAGATTTAGGTGCTGGTTCGACAGATGCCTCTATCATTAACAATCAGGGGAAAATCGTTTCAAATCATCTAGCCGGAGCAGGCGATATGGTGACAATGATAATAGATTCAGAATTAGGGCTTGAGGATAAGTATCTTGCTGAAGATATCAAGAAATATCCGTTGGCAAAGGTTGAAAGTGTCTTTCATATTCGTCATGAAGATGGAAGTGTTCAGTTTTTCAACGAACCACTGTCCCCTAATCTCTTTGCACGAGTGGTAATTGTAAAACCAGACGGGTTTTTACCTATTCCTTTAGAAGAATCGATTGAAAAAATAAGAATTGTGAGACAGACAGCAAAAGAACGTGTTTTCGTGACAAATACTATACGAGCACTGACAAAAGTAAGTCCTACTGGGAACATAAGAGATATTCCATTTGTTGTAATAGTAGGGGGATCTGCTCTGGATTTTGAAATTCCACAGCTAGTTACAGATGCTCTTTCAAAACATGCATTAGTTGCTGGAAGAGGGAACATTCGTGGTGAAGAGGGCCCACGAAATGCTGTCGCTACAGGACTGATACTATCTTACCTGAAAGAGAGGAAGTGAACTATGTCGCTCGTAGAAACTCAAAGACCAGAAATCATCATCAGTCTTCAAAAGATCGTAGATGACGAAACATTAAGTGAAATTTTGTTCGGAATCGAGGAAGAAGGAATTCCTTATTCTATTATCAGAAATGAGAACACGCCTGCAGTAGAAGCAGCACATGACGCAGCACTGAAATCAAAACTTTCAGTTGGAATCGGATGTTCTGATAGAGAAGTTGTAGTTCATCAGAAAAATTTGAAACTGGAAAATTTTTTCTTTAAAATTTCGGACTATCAATCTAAATCTCCGGAATTAAAGCGAACTTTGGGGTGTAACGCGGCCAGGTTAGTGAAAGGAAATATATTCAAAGTAGAAAAAGAGTTGGAGGTGTCATTTTGAACGATGCACTCGGTTTAATAGAAGTTAAGGGACTGTCATCAGCTGTCAATGTGGCAGATACCATGCTGAAAGTTGCATCAGTAGAACTGTTAGGAATTGAAAAGGCTAATGGATTTGGCTGGATGACAATCAAAGTATCTGGAAATGTCGGGGCTGTAAAAGCTTCTGTAGATTCTGGTACTGCTAAAGCGAAAGAGTCTGACGCATTTGTTTCATCAATAGTCATCCCAAGACCTGCTGAAGGGATAAAAGACCCATTCTTAAAAATGAAACAGCCAGAGGATTCATCAGTAGTAACAGGAGATAAGTATAAACCAGAAAAAAAATCTTCAAAACAGACTGTTAAGGATGAAGAGTCCGAAGAAAAGAAGAAAGATGATAAAGAAACACTTAAGGTAACGAGTGTAAAATCAGATTCAAAGCAGACTGAAAAGCCTGACAGTGGCAATAAAAGTGCAACAGCGTCCGGTAAAGATGAAAATGGAACGTCGAGCAATGAAGTAGTGAAAAAAAATTTCAATAAACCTAAAGATTCCAGTAGACAAAAACCCAAGACTAAAAGGACTGTTTCCAGAAGTGAATCGTCTAAGAAAGACAGGGAAGATACCAGCAAGACCGATCAGAAAAGGTTGACTAATAAAACGAATTAAGGAGATGAATATCAATGAATAACGCATTAGGTATGGTCGAAACAAAAGGACTGGTGGCAGCGATCGAAGCTGCTGATGCAATGGTCAAAGCAGCAAATGTCAGCTTGGAAGGGTATGAGAAAATCGGATCAGGATTGGTGACGGTTATGGTAAGAGGAGATGTTGGTGCAGTCAAAGCGGCAACAGACGCTGGAGCTTCAGCAGCTCAAAGCGTAGGAGAACTGGTATCGATTCATGTGATTCCTCGTCCACATAACGACGTAGAGAAAATTCTGCCTAAGAAATAAGGATTTCAATGTATGTATATTCTGAAAGGGTGGATAAAATGAATAATGCACTAGGTATGATTGAAACAAAAGGACTGGTGGCAGCAATCGAAGCTGCTGATGCAATGGTCAAAGCAGCAAATGTCAGTCTGGAAGGGTATGAGAAAATCGGATCAGGTTTAGTAACAATCATGGTAAGAGGAGACGTCGGGGCAGTAAAAGCAGCAACCGATGCTGGAGCAGCCGCCGCCCGAAACGTAGGGGAACTGGTATCGATCCATGTGATTCCTCGACCACATAATGATGTAGAAAAAATTATTTCTAATAAGAATGATGTAAATGGATAGACAGCATCTAAAACAACTGGTTAAAGAAGTTATAATTGAAATGACGAAGCCTGAGATTCCAATAGGGATTTCCAATCGTCACGTTCACTTAAAACAAGAGGACTTTGACAAGTTATTTCCTGACGAAGCTGTAAAGAAGAAAAAAGATCTTAAACAACCGGGTGAATATGCAGCAGAACAGACTGTGACTCTTGTTGGTCCAAAAGGAGAAATTCCTAATGTTCGTCTGCTTGCGCCGCTAAGGTCTTTCAGTCAGGTTGAAATATCTAAGACCGATTCTTTCACACTAGGAATCGACGCCCCGATAAGTCTTTCAGGTGATTTAAGTCAGGCTGTTGAAGTTACCTTGAAGACCAAAGAGGGGTCACTACCTATCAAGGGATGCATTATAGCTAAGCGTCATATCCATATGAGTGAACAGGATGCTGAAATATTTAATGTGAAAAAAGGAGACCTTGTTAAAGTAGAAGTGGACACACCACAACGCAAAACAATTTATGAAGATGTAGTTGTAAGACCTCATAAGGCCTTTGTATTAGAAATGCATATCGATACAGACGAAGCAAATGCAGCCAACGTCTCTCCATCTACAAAATGTAGAATCATATAAGCAAATACGGTCAGGAGGTGGTAAGATGCAGGAGATTGAACTGGCGAATCAAGTTTTGAACAAATTTAATGAAATTGTTAATACCGGCAGAGCGTATCCTTTTGACAAAACAAAAAAAATTAAAATTGGGGTCGATCTAGGAACCTCTTCTATTGTACTTGTTGTACTTGATAATGAGAACCAGCCGGTCTATGGCTCCTTTAGGTACGCTGATGTTATTCGTGATGGCCTGGTTGTCGACTATATTCGCTCTGTGGATATTGTTAGGACTCTCAAAGCAGAAGCTGAAAAGGTACTTGGCATCTCATTAGCAAAAGCTGCAGGAGCTGTACCACCGGGCACTATTGGAAAAAATAAATCAGTTGTCAAATATGTCATTGAAAGCGCCGATATGGAGGTAGAGGACATAGTGGACGAACCGACTGCTGCTTCTTGCCTCCTGAAAATTAACAATGGTGCTGTAGTTGATGTGGGAGGCGGGACAACAGGAATCAGTACTTTTATAAATGGAGAAGTTCAAAATGTATTTGACGAACCGACTGGTGGGACACATATGACACTGGTACTGGCAGGATATAATGGAATATCTTTTGAAGAAGCTGAGAAGTTGAAACGGAAAAAATGCAAGGAAGAAGAGAATTTTCTAGTGATTCGTCCTGTAGTAGAAAAAATGGCTGACATCACACAGAAGGCTTTGCAAAGTAATGGAAATAAGTCTAATTATCCAATTTACATTGTCGGCGGAGCATCAAATTTCTCTGACTTTTCCGATACTTTTTCCAACTATCTAGATAGACCTGTCTTAAAAACGGCTTATCCTCAATTTGTAACGCCTATAGGAATTGCAATGAGTTGCGGAAAAGAGGTAGATTAATGAATGATATTGTTAATAGGGTCATTAGTTTACTGAAAAAGCGAGAAAATAGTGTACTGACGTATGACTTTAAAGTTAAAAATCCTTATTCTAAAGAAGATTTTTTAAAAAATCAGGTCATTCATATTAGAGAAATGAATGTAATAATTCTGCATAAACTATTGAACTTGGAAGAGAATCATTTTGTTTCATGGGTTTTGGATGGTCTTCAATATGGAATCGATTTCCATTTTCATTTGTCTTCTTCGATGTACCAGCTGATTCCACTTGAACTCACAAAATGGCCGATACAAATATATAATGAAAAAAATCAGAAAATCATCATTTGTTCAGAGAAAGCTATCACTTATCAGAGGATGATGAGCTTTACAGATGGTTCTATATTAATTAGGACACAATCTCAAATCATTACAGCATTAGCAGATGAAGCAAGAGAAAAAAAACAAATCAATGTTATTGAAAGGTTCTGATTGCATGCAAATTGGCAAAGTTATAGGCAGTTTGGTGTCAACACAGAAAGATGAGTCTCTGGTTGGCAAGAAGCTTATGGTCGTGCGTATTATCAATAGTGATTCGAGTGAAACTGATCAGGAAGAAGTGGCTGTTGACACAGTCGGAGCTGGAATTGGTGAGTATGTGCTCCTCACAAGAGGAGCGGCTGCCAGAAAAGTCTTTTCTTCTAGTGCAGATGCTGTGGACAGCGCAATTATCGGGATTTTAGATAGTATCGAAAAGTGAGGTGAGATTATGGGAATCTACACTAAGACCGGGGATAAAGGTGAAACCAGTTTATTTGACGGATCCAGAGTAAAAAAATATTCAGACAGGGTCAATACGTATGGCACTATGGATGAGTTGAACTCATTTATTAGTTTGGCAGAGAAAATGGTGAACAGAACTGAAACTAGAGATATTCTAGTAAAAATTCAAAAAACAATGTTTCTCGTTTCTGCTGAAATTGCAACAACAAATATGAGTAAACTCAAAAATAAAAGCGATATCATTGAAGCAGACCATATTGAATTTTTAGAACAAGTGATAGATATATTCTCAAAAGAGCTGCCTAAAGTTACTAGCTTTGTATTGCCCGGTAAATGCGTTTCAGCTGCTCAATTACACGTAGCACGCACCGTCTGCAGAAGGGCAGAACGAGAACTGATCCAATTATCACAGACAGAGACTATTCGTTCTGAACTAATTATGTATTTAAATCGTCTGTCAGACTGTCTTTACATTCTTGCAAGAATAGAAGATGAAGATGATTATATTAAAAAAATTATAAAAAAGGTATCAGAACAGTATGAAAAGGCAGTTAATGATCCTACTCAAAAAACAGAAGCTCAAAATAAAAATCTTTATAGTCAAGCAAGGGAAATGATGGATAAAGCAGTAAATAAAGCGAAAGAGTTAGATATTCCAGTAACGATTGCAGTGGTAGATGATTCCGGGAGACGGATCGCTGAATTTCGTATGGAAGATGCATTATTAGTTAGTCTAGATTTGGCAGTTCGAAAAGCATATACAGCAGTTGCGATGAAGTCTCCTACTCATGAGTTAAAGGATATCACGCAGCCTGAAGCAGATTTATACCAGCTAGAAAGTAACACAGAAGGTAAAATCGTCTCATTCGGTGGAGGCTTACCCATTTATTCAAACGGTAAAATCATCGGGGCTATAGGAGTGAGTGGTGGATCTGTAGAAGAAGACATACTTATTGCAGAAGCTAGCATTTGCTGAGAGAGGAAGGGTCTTTTTAATGGAGAATAAAAAAGAAATAGAAATATTAATTCGGAGTGTTATAAAAGAAATCAGGGAAAATGATGCCATAAATTTCAGCTCCGAAAGGACTTCAAATGGCGATGGGATTTTTAAACAAGTTGATTCAGCAGTTCAGGCTGCCAAGCGTGCCCAAATTTCATATGCTAGTTGTTCATTGGATACACGAAAAAAATTAATTGAGGCTATTCGACTGGAATTGAGACCTTTTGCTGAGGATATTGCACAAAAAACTGTCGATGAAACTGGGATGGGAAGAGTAGAGGATAAGATCACTAAAATCATTTTGTCTCTGAATAAAACACCTGGAACAGAAGATTTGGTAAGTGAAACGATAACAGGGGCAAATGGGATGAAGTTATGCGAACTGACTCCATATGGAGTGATTGGAGCGGTTACCCCGAGTACAAATCCGCCTTCCACAGTGATAAATAATGCTATTGGGATGTTAGCAGCAGGAAACAGCGTTTTTTTTAGTGTACATCCTGGAGCCAAAAAAGTATCCTGTTGGCTGGTAAGTAAAATAAACGAAATTGCCCGTAATGTAACAGGAATCAATAATCTAATAGTCACTATTGAGGAACCGACAATTGAGACAGCCCAGGAAATGATGGAACATCCAGATATTGCAATTTTAGTCGTAACTGGAGGACCAGGTGTGGTCAGACAAGCATTAAAAAGTGGTAAAAAGACAATCGGTGCAGGAGCTGGAAATCCACCAGTTTTAGTTGATGAAACAGCGGATATCAATAAAGCCGGGAGTGACATTGTATGGGGAGCGAGCTTTGATAATAATATACTATGTACTGCTGAGAAAAGCGTTGTAGTGGTAGAGGCTGTTGCGGCTCAGTTGACTGACAGCATGGAAGCTGCGGGGGCATATGTTGTCAAAAATGAAACTGATATTAAGAAATTACTGGATATGACATTGACAGAAAAAGGACCCAACAAGAAATACATTGGAAAAGATGCAAGTATTATATTAGATGATGCTGATCTGCCATACAAGGGATCTCCTAGACTGATCATTATGAAAACAAATAAAAATCATCCTTTTGTTATACAGGAAATGCTGATGCCTATAGTACCTGTAGTTACAGTTGATGATTTTGAAGAAGCAATGGAAACAGTGTATAAGATTGAGCAGAATCTCAAGCATACTGCAACAATGCATTCTCAGAATCTCACAAGAATCAATCAGCTGGCAAAAAAGATGAACACCTCTTTATTTGTTGTGAATGGCCCTTCCTTCGCCGGTCTGGGAGCCTTCGGTGAAGGTCCGACTACATTTACTATAGCAACTCCAACAGGGGAAGGAACAACTTCTGCTCGTCATTTTGCTAGAAAAAGAAGAATGGCTATCACGAGTGGATTTTCTTTGAAATAGGAAGCGAGGAGAAGGAATGAATGTATGGAGTTTGTCTACAAAAGTATTTACGGGAATTGACAGTCTTGAGAGATTGAAAAGTTTAAAAAAGAAATCAATTTTCATAGTGTGCGACCCATTTCTTATAGGCTCTTTAATATTTAAAGAAATAATTACTTTACTGATAGAAAAAGATAATCAGCTACAAGTATATTCAAAAGTGACACCGGATCCCCCAATTACCGAAGTTGTCCAGTGTATGGATGAAATGCAAGGATTTAGACCAGAAGTTGTACTAGCCATAGGGGGAGGTTCAGCTATTGATCTGACTAAAGGTGTCATCTTTTTTTCAGAAAAAATTTCTTCTGTACCAATAGAAAAATTCGTTGTCATTCCGACAACCAGCGGAACAGGGTCTGAAGTGACTAGTGTATCTGTCATAACAGATAATAAGAATGATATTAAATACCCTCTAGTGGATAATAGTATGCTTCCTGATGAAGCTATTTTGAATCCTAAACTAGTGCTCTCATCTCCGCCTAAAGTAACGGCATACAGCGGGATGGATGTTCTGACGCATGCTCTGGAAGCACTGGTAGCGAAAAATGCTGATACGTATACGGACGCATTGGCTGAAAAAGCAATCGAGATTATCTTTGAAGAATTGGTTCGATGCTATGAAAATGGGGATGATCTTGAAAGTAGATTGCTGATGCATGAAGCTTCCTGTTTGGCAGGAATGTCCTTTAATCTAGCAGGTCTAGGTATCTCTCATGCTTTAGCTCATCAGGTTGGCGGAAAATTGCATGTTCCTCATGGATTAGCCAATACAATGTTATTGCCTCATGTAGTTAAATTAAATGCCAGAAATGAGAACGCCAAAAAGAAATATGTTCGGATAATGAAAAGATTGAAACCTGATAAGAATATCGGTTCTGAGGATATGTTGATCGAAAATCTATCTCACAGTATCAAAAGCTTGGCAATCCAACTAGATTGTCCTTTAAGTCTAACGGATTTTGGAATAGAAAAATCTCTATCCAAGAAGTATTTAGATGAAGTAATCAGGAATGCAAAAAAAGATTTTACTTTCAAAACAAATCCAGTGGAACCTTCAGATCAAGAATTAGGTGGAATTTACACATCTATTCACTAGTGTTGCATTAAACTGAAAATTATCGATGCTTGTCTATTGTTAATTAAATCACAATGAGTTTTCGTTAAAAATTTCAAAAAAGTCAAATGCTGGCGCAGCGGATGACTTTTTCCAGAAT
>NZ_BAAGPH010000128.1:0-15234 GCF_054784355.1 Alkalibacterium psychrotolerans
TTAAGAGATTTAATACATTTGTACGAGCGATAGAGATATTTAAATTATTGAACCGCCGTGTACGGAACCGTACGCACGGTGGTGTGAGAGGACGGTAAATAAATTAATTATTTACCTCCTACTCGATTGCTCGGAGGGGGAGTGCTGGATAATCATCATTCGCTGCGATTATTTTAAGTGAAGTACGATTAAGTCCGAGTTAATCATCCTTCATTCGATTTTTATTTTGCGAAGAACGATTAAATTGAGATAATCGTCATTCATAAATTTTTTTAATCATGAACAATGATTAAGTCGGAGTTAATCATTGTTCATACTCCTAAATTTACGTGAAGGATGATTATCACTCAAAAAACACAATGTGAGCAGCAAAAAAGCGCAGTCGAGTGAGCTACACTGCTCAATGACTGCGCTATTTCTCTATTAGTACTTTTTTTACATTTCGTCTGGTGTATCGACACCTAAGATTCTCAAGTCTTCTTTAAGTACTTCGGTGATGGCAAAGACAAGAGCCAGGCGGGCTTCTTTTTCAGGGTGCTCATCAAGCACACGGACATGTGCATAGAAGCGGTTGAAGGCCTGAGCCAGCTGAATCGCATGCTTGGCTATGATGGATGGCTCGAAGTTTTCATAGGCACGCTTCACTGTGCTAGGGTAATCGTGAATCAGTTTAATGACTTCCCAGCTGTATTCATCGCTAAGGGCATAAGAGTTTGAAGGAGCGACTTCTTCTAAGCCAGCCTTTCTCAATATACTCAATGCACGGGCTCTGGTATACTGTACGTAAGGACCGGTTTCTCCTTCGAACTGGACAACTTCTTCAATTGTGAAGTCAAAGTTGTTCAGGCGATCATTTTTCAAGTCATGGAAGACAACCGCACCGACACCGACCTGCTCCGCAACTTCTTCTTTATTTGCCAGACCCGGATTTTTATCTTCAATTTGCTGAAGGGCCTGAGCGGCTGCTTCATCTAGAACTTCTTCTAGTAAGACAACTTTTCCTTTACGTGTAGACAACTTCTTGCCATCTTTGGTAATTAAGCCAAATGGGATGTGGTGAATATCATCTGCCCAGTCAAAGCCTAATTCCTTCAATACAGCTTTCAATTGTTTAAAGTGGTTTGACTGTTCATTACCAACTACATAAAGCGACTGAGCAAATTCATACGTATTCTTTCTGTAAAGAGCTGCAGCCAAGTCACGAGTCATATAAAGGGTGGCGCCATCTGATTTCTTAATCAAGGCAGGGTTCAAGTCATATTTATCCAGGTTCACAATATGTGCACCTTGATCAACGGTCAGAACGTTCTTGTTTTCCAAAAGCTCGACAACTTCAGACATCTTATCGTTGTAGAAAGCTTCACCGTTATAAGAGTCGAATGAAATATTCAAGCGTTGATAGACTTTTTCGAATTCTTTCAGAGATTCTTCTCTGAACCATGTCCACAATTCAACCGCTTCTTCAATGCCTTCTTCCAGACGTCTGAACCACGCGCGGCCTTCGTCTTCGAGTTCAGGAGACGTTTCAGCTTCATCATGGAATTTCACATATAATCGCAGCAGTTCTTTAATTGGTTCTGCTTTAACATCTGCTTCGGTACCCCATTTTTTATAAGCCGTAATCAGTTTACCGAACTGAGTACCCCAGTCACCTAAGTGATTAATGCGAACAGGGGAGTAGTCCACTTTTTTCAGGATATTTGCCAGAGAATTACCAATAACAGTGGAGCGCAAATGACCCATGGACATTGGCTTGGCAATATTAGGAGAAGACATATCGATAGGCACATTTTGACCATTACCTAGTGACAAGTTTCCGTAGTCACTGCCTTTTTCAATGACGTCTTTAACGATTTCTTTTGAAACAGCTTCTTTGTTCAAAAAGAAATTGATGTAGGGACCGATAACCTGTGTGTCTGCAATGAGTGGGGATGACAGATTTTCAGCAATTTCCGAAGCAATCTGAGCAGGATTTTTTCTGAACACTTTAGCCAGTTGAAAAGCGGGGAATGCGATATCACCGTGTTCTGCATGTTTCGGTTTTTCAAGCAGCAAGTAAAGTTCGTTCAAGTCCAGGTGTTCATGTAATTCTTTGTGAAGCGTTTGAGCAATCTGTTGTCTATAGTCCAAATAAAAGACCTCCTGTGAGCATTAGAATAAGTATTAGTTTAGTCGTCATTGAGGCATAAAAAAAGGGCGGTCTTTTTAAAAAATCAAAAACCAGGCCGTTTCTTATCACCTTATGATGTGCACTTGTATTATAGCAAAGCTGGCGCGTAGTATCAATACTTGGCAAAATTTGTATACTTTGTGAATTTAGCTTATAAAACTTCGAATTATAAGTATAAATTAATGAAACTTTCATGAAAATAGCGTATACTAATTGTAATAATATGCACATTTACATGATGGAAAGTGAGGGATGACCTATGAAAAAATCCGAAAGACAAATGCTAATTAAACAAATTATTTTGAACAACGATATTGCAACGCAAGAAGAATTACTGCATCAGCTGCAAGGTAAAGGTGTAAAAGCGACACAGGCAACGATTTCCAGAGACATAAAAGAATTAAACTTAATCAAGACAAATAATGCCGGTCAAGGTACAAAGTATACAATCTATCAGAATAACCAGATGACGGTTGAAGACAAACTGAATTCAACTATTAAGAGTGTGGTGACTGCCTACAACTGCGTGCAGTTCATGAACGTGATAGCGACACTGCCTGGTAATGCGCATGTTATCGGTGCGCTCATTGATGATATTGAGTTTCCCGAAATAGTGGGGACTGTAGCGGGCAATGACACCATTATACTTATCTCACGTACAAATGAAGATGCTCAGGTTATTTATGAGTATTTCGATAATGTTATGGGTGACAGCGACTGAAGTTAAGGGGACACAGAAATGTGCTCCCTTTTTTATTTTACCTTGATTACTGAACGGCAAATTATTATAGTTAGAGATGAAGACTAAACCATTATGATTACAAGGAGACGTGACATGACTAAAGCCAGCTTATCAGTACTTCAAAACGGGTCGGATATTAGAGGATTTGCAATGGACACGGATTTACATAAAAAGGACTTGACTGAAGAATCAGTAAAACTGATTGCACGCGGTCTGATTAAATGGTGGGACGAAAAAACAGTCACCCCTTTAAACCGCACAAGGGTGACAATTGGGCACGACAGCAGACTGACTGGTCCAGCTATAAAGGACTGGCTCATTTCAGTATTCACAGAATATGGAATGAACGTGATTGATGCAGGGATGGCAACGACTCCCGCACTCTTTATGTCAACACAATACTCAGCGTTTAAATCGGACATTGGCATCATGATAACTGCCAGCCATTTGCCGATGGCGTATAATGGACTGAAATTTTTTACAGAAAAAGGCGGTTTTGAGCATGAGGATATTGAAGCGATACTAAAACTGGCCGAGCAGCCGGATGTCTTGCTTGAAAAACCACTCAAGGGAGAGATTACCCAGAAAGACCTTCTGTCTGACTATGCGGCTGACCTGGTTGATAAAATCAGAGACGCCCTAGGTGTGTCGACTGATGAACAGCCTTTGAACGGGCGGAAAATTCTTGTTGATGCGGGTAACGGAGCAGGCGGATTTTTTGCCGAAAAAGTATTGAAGCCACTCGGTGCCGATACAACTGGCAGTCAGTTTCTGGAACCAGACGGAACATTCCCAAATCACGAACCAAATCCTGATAACAAAGAAGCGATGATGAGTATCTCTGAAGCTGTTCTAAAGCATGACGCTGATATGGGAATCATTTTTGACACTGATGTCGACCGTTCGGCGATTGTCGATAAAAAAGGACAGAGCATCAACCGTAACAACCTGATTGGTTTAATTGGCGCCATCATTCTGGAAGAAAACCCCGGGACCACTATCGTGACCAATTCACCAGTTTCTGATCATCTGATTGAATTTATCGAAGCAAAAGGCGGCAAAGTGGATCCCTATATTTCTGGCTACCGTAATGTCATTAACAGAGGAATCGAATTGAATGACCAAGGAACGGACTGCGCACTGGCAATAGAAACAAGCGGACATGCGGCCATCAGAGACAACTATTTTTTGGATGACGGGGCTTACCTGGCTGCTATGATTGTTGCAAAAGAAGCTCAAATGGCCAAGGAAGGAAAAAGTGCAACTGATCTGATCAGTGACCTGAATCAGCCGGTTGAAACCGAAGAAATCCGTTTTATCATCCAAACTCCAGCATACAAGGACTGGGGCAATGAAATTCTTGATCGTTTTGCCTTATGGCTGAAAGAGACTGATGGTTTTGAGCTAGTGGAAAATAATCTGGAAGGCAAACGTAGTCAAATTAGAGCACCATATGGCCATGGCTGGCTGCTTTTGAGAATGAGTCTGCACGAGCCAAAACTGGTTCTTCAGATTGAAAACGACGAAGAAAACACTATTCCTAAAATTAAAGAAAAACTGAAATCCTTCTTCTATAGTCTGGAAGACTTGGATTCAAGCAAGCTAAAATAAAAGTTAAAACGCCATTCGTTACTCAGCTCATCTTAAAGAGAGCTGAGTGCGAATGGCGCTTTTTTATTCTGAAGGATATATCCAGTGATGATTATTGCGTTCTAGAAGCTGATCAGACTCGCTGGGTCCCATTGAAAGGGCCGGGTAGAAGGGAATATGATCATTAAATGTATCCCATGTGTGTCGAACCTGGTCAACATACTTCCAGGAAGCAGCAACTTCTCCCCAGTGAGCAAAGTGCGTTTCATCTCCATTCAGCACATCCAGTATCAGCTTTTCATAGGCTTCCGGACTGCTTTTAACTGTTTCTGTCGAACGAAGGCCTGCTAGTTTCATTGGTTCAAGGTCCATCCCTGGGCCTATTTTTTTGTTGTTTAGGAATAGCTCAACTCCCTGGTCCGGATTCACAAGAATCGACAGGTGAGAGGGTGAAGCATTAAACAGGTCAGAAGCGGTTTCCTTGAAGACAATATCGATACGGCTGACTTTTTCCGCCATGCGCTTGCCGGTTCTGACATAAACAGGCACTTCACGCCATTTATCTGTATCGATTTCAATTTGTCCAGCTACAAAGGTTTCCGTCAAGGACTCTGGATCAACTTTGTCCTCGTCCCGGTAGGCCTTCACTTGCTGATCTGAAGAGGTAGTGTATTGAGCTCTGACAAAATCAGTCGATTCGTCCTGGGTGACAACTGGTGTTTTCAGCGCTTCTAAGATCGACAGTTTTTCCCGTCTGACATCATCTGGTGTAAAGGAATCCGGTCGGTCCATGGTCAGCATACTGACGACTTGGAGCACATGGTTCTGTACCATATCACGTAGGGCACCACTTTTATCGTAGTATTCGCCACGCTCTTCCACACCTAAATCTTCACTGAGTGTAACCTGGAAGTTGGAAATCGTTTCTTTATTCCAGCTGTTTTCAAGAAGCGGATTGGCAAAGCGCAAGGCAAGAATGTTCTGGATCATTTCTTTCCCAAGGTAGTGATCGATGCGGTAAAGCTGATCTTCAGCAAAAGATGAATTGATTTCGTCATTCAGCTCTTTGGAAGTCTCAAAATCAGTCCCGAAAGGTTTTTCAATAACCACTCGATTGAATCCTTTTTCAGTGGCCAGAGACTGTTCTTTCAAATGACTCGTAATGGTTCCAAAAAAGCTGGGAGACATGGAAAGATAAAAGACACGGTTGCCTTCCAAATCATATTCTTCATCCAGTTCCTCAGCCAGTTTTTTCAACATCACGTAATGTTCAGTATCTTTGACGTTATGAGACTGGTATCTGAAGTGAGTAGAAAACTCTTCTGCGTGTTCTTCAGATTCTACACCATCAGCAATCGAATCTCGGACAACTTCCTGAAAATAATCATCCGACCATTCCCTGCGTGCTGTACCAATGACCGCAAAGGAGCTGGACAGATAGCCTTTTTTGTAGAGTTCATAAATAGACGGGTACAGTTTTCTATGAGCAAGATCCCCAGTTGCTCCAAAAATTATGAATAACGCTTTGGTTTCATGAGACATTTGTTTCCTCTTTTCTACATGTTAATCATGTGAATCAATCATATGGTCTATTTTACGTTTTATTGGGCTATCATTCAACTGAATTGTCACAATCCATTTACATGTTAGCATAACAAGCGTTTGAATTGATAATACAACAGGTTCGTTATAGATTGAAAGTAGACAAACAAGAGAGGATGAACGGAATGAGCAAGTACAGTGATTTAAATCTCAACTTTATCGATGGGAAATGGCGTGAAGGAACGAGTGAAGAAGTCATTGAGTCGATCAATCCATTCACAGACGAAACAGTAGCGCGAGTTCAGGCAGCTTCATTTGAGGATTTAGATGAAGCATATGAAAGCGCCAAAAAACACCAGAAGAAATGGGCAGAAACGAGTCCCTTTGCACGTGCCGGGATTATCCGAAAAGCCATCCAAGTGATTGAAGAGAAAAAAGACGATTTGGTGGATGTTTTAGTTGATGAAGCGGGATCGACTCTGGCGAAAGCCGAACTGGAAGTGGATATCGTTGTTGCCGTCATGCATCTGGCAGCAGAATTTCCTTTTCAGATGGAAACGATTGTCAATCAGTCCATGATACCCGGCAAAAAAAATTATGTTGCCCGTAAACCTTTAGGCGTAGTGGGCGTCATTGGACCGTTCAATTTTCCGTTTAATCTGTCCATGCGGTCTGTTGCACCGGCACTAGCAGCAGGTAACGCAGTGGTTTTAAAACCCGGCCATCAGACACCTATCAGTGGCGGAAATATCATCGCGGACATATTCGAAGAAACTGGACTCCCTAGTGGCGTTCTTCAGGTAGTCCATCCTAAGATTTCAGAGATTGGCGATGCCTTTTACGAACACCCTGTACCTGACCTGATTTCCTTCACAGGATCAACAGGTGTCGGAAAACAAATCGGAGAAGTCTGCGGTCGTGAAGTCAAACGTACGATACTGGAATTAGGCGGAAACAATGCCATGGTTGTACTGGACGATGCGGATATTGATAGAGCTGTCAATGGAGCAATTTATGGACGGTTTATGCATAGCGGACAGATTTGTATGGCAACTAACCGAATCATCGTTGACGAAGCAGTGTTTGATGATTTTGCAGAAAAATTTGTAGAAAAGACCCGTGAACTGAAACATGGCGATCCGAGACAGGAAGGCACGCTTATCGGTCCACTAATTGACAGCGGGGAAGTCGAGCGACTTCTTGAGGAGGTAGACAAGGCCAAGTCAGAAGGAGCAGAAGTTCTCCTGGAAGGTAAACGAGAAGGTAACGTCCTGACTCCATTTGTTTTAAAAGGAACAAATGATATGACGACAGCACAAAATGAAATGTTTGGACCGGTGGTTACGCTTATTCCGGCCAAGGATGAAGCACATGCGCTGGAACTGGCCAATGATACAGAAGCAGGGCTGAGTGGAGCAGTGTCAAGTAGTGATGAAAAACGAGCCTATGCCTTTGCGGAAAAAATGGAAACGGGTATGGTACACATCAATGATCAGAGTGTCAATGATGAGCCGTATATTGCATTTGGCGGAGAAAAAGCTTCTGGACTGGGTCGATTTGGACGCGAACACTCACTGGACGAATTCACCACTTGGAAATGGATATCCGTTCAGGAAGAGCCGAGACAGTATCCTTTCGAGTAGAAATGCATTGAATCATAATAACTAAAGCAGTCGGGCAGAATGATTTTGAGAAAAGTCGTCTGCCCGTTTTTCTACGCAATTATTTATCTCACTTTCATTAGTACGAATAATCTCTATGTATAATGGTGTTCCATGAACGCGAATAGAATTAACTGTAGCTTGAAAGGCTCAGCTTTGGTACAATATGTAGTAGAATAGAAAAGAGGAATATATTTATGACACACCCATTTGAAACATTTAATTTATCACCCTACCTGATAGAAGCCATCACGGAAATTGGTTTCAATGAACCAACCGACATTCAAAAGAAAGTCATTCCCGAAGTGAAAAAAGGCAGAGACATCATCGGTCAATCGCAAACAGGTTCCGGTAAGACGCACTCATTCTTATTGCCGATATTTAATAAAATTGATGCATCCAAGCAGGAAGTCCAAGTCGTAATTACTGCTCCAAGTCGTGAGCTTGCAGAACAGCTGACAAACGCAGCAGCTCAACTTGCAGAACATTCTCCTGAACCAATCATTGTTCAGTCATTCATGGGCGGAACCGACAAGAACCGTCAAATACAGAAACTGCAGAACACCCAGCCTCACGTCGTTATTGGAACGCCTGGCCGGTTATTGGATTTGATTCAGTCCAATGCTCTGCTGACACATACAGCACCTTTCATGGTCGTTGATGAAGCAGACATGACACTGGACATGGGCTTTTTAGAAGACGTTGACCAGATTGCTTCCCGTTTGCCTAAAGGCGGACAGATGCTGGTATTCTCAGCTACCATTCCGCAGAAACTGCAGCCATTTTTGAAAAAATATATGCAGAACCCACTGGTCATTCAAGTTGACAATGAGCAGGTCATTGCCGACACTGTTGAGAACTGGTTGATGTCAACCAAAGGTAAGAATAAAATTGACATGATCTATAAGCTTCTGACAATCGGTCAGCCATATTTGGCGCTCGTTTTCGCAAATACAAAAGAACATGTTAACGAAATAGCTCTGGAACTGAAGAAAAAAGGACTGAAAGTCGCGACTGTTCACGGCGGTATTCCGTCCCGTGAGCGCAGACGAGTGATGAGACAAATTCAAAATCTGGATTATCAGTATATCGTTGCGACAGATTTGGCTGCTCGTGGAATAGACATTGAAGGTATTTCTCATGTCATTAATGCTGAAGTACCACAGGATCTCGATTTCTTTGTTCACCGAGTCGGCCGTACCGGTCGTAACCAGATGAAAGGTATAGCTATTACCTTATATGGTCCGGATGATGAGCAGGATATTGTAACGATTGAGAAAAAGGGTATTACTTTCCAGCCGAAAGATATCCGAAACAACGAAATTGTTGATTCTTACGACCGTAATCGTCGTGACAAACGTAAGAAAACGGAGCAGGATAAGTCTTTTGATCCGGAAATTCACGGAATGCGCAAGCGCATGAAGAAAAATATCAAGCCAGGCTACAAACGCAAAATTGCACGCAAGAAAGACGAGAAGCAAAGACGTGCTCGCCGCCTGAAACGAAATAACGATTAATTAATAAATGCAGCTTATCTCAAAATTTGAGAGAGCTGCATTTTTTTATTGCCCATTTTATGTATAAAAAATGAGCTGTATCCTTATCGAAAGAAAGGATACAACTCGCTAGTAATTTTAAGATTACTTCTACCTAAACTATAAGACTATCGGAAATTTACTCCTCTTTCTTTTTCTTTGGAGCAATCACTTTCAAAGAAGTATACAAGAAGTAGATGGCAAAGCCGAGTTTCAGTTCAAATGAGAAAGGTACGAAATAACCGAAGGCTTCTATAAGTGAAAGGGCCAATGTCGGAATACTCAAACTCACGAGTGCCATGCGCGCATTTTTTTTGAAAGGAATGCGCATACGCAGCAAGGTAACTAAAATATTTGTAAAGAGGGATAAAATCAGCCAGTCATACAGCAGTGAAAATGAACTGGCCAGATAGGCGACTGCAAATATAAACAACAGAACGAGTGGAGAAAGGTTTCCGATTTGACTCATAAGATTAATAAAGGTTGTATGAGTAAAGCCGTCGAGCTGATCATAGGTGACCGGCAAAGATCGTCCTGTAACGTTCAAGTAAAACTCATCCTGCATCAGACCGATACCAATCGGCACATTCAGCCGGTTCAAATTTGCATCAATTTCTGATGTGTCAATAGAACCATTTGGATCAAAGAAAAACAGAAACGAGTTGGTCTGGTGTACGTAACTTTCCTGATTTTCATCGGCAACCAACCGGTTATCTGTAATAGTGAACTCTGGTATTTGAGCAGCAATTTCACTTCCATCTTCCTGCAGAGAGGAGAGGACATTGATAAGCATACTGGTCATGGAGAACGTCAATATTAAAGCAAGAACTGCAAAAAAGCCGATGACTTGTTTGCGGGTCATGTCACGCGCCGTGGTTAATTTTTGAGGGTTCATAAACCCGATTTTTAAGTATTCTTTCATTATAATCTTCCTTATCTAAATTAAGTCATAGAAATAGTGTACGGTTTAACGTGTGAAAAAGCAATCAGTCTTTTGACTGAATCTATTTTCGCGACAGTCCTTGTTTTAAAAAGGGTTTAGGTGGGGAATTTACTAAACTTACTTTACACAAGTGTTTTTATTTGCTAAATACTTTTTAAATGATAAAATAGTACTGTACGATAAATTTCACTAGGAGGAATGTTAATTATGACATACACTTTACCAGATCTACCATATGACTACGATGCACTAACACCCCATATCGATGAGGAAACAATGCATTTGCATCATGATAAACACCACGCTGGTTACGTGACTAAAACAAATGCTGCACTGGAAAATCACCCTGAATTGGCTGAATTGAGCATTGAAGAACTAATGAAAAAATTGGACTCTGTTCCGGATGACATTAAAACAGCAGTGAGAAACAATGGTGGCGGACATGCTAACCATTCACTTTTCTGGGAAATCTTGTCTCCAAATGGCGGCGGCGAACCAAGTGGCGACCTGGCTGACGCTATTAAAGAAACATTCGGCGGAGTTAAAGAATTTAAAGAAAAATTCAACCAGACTGCGGCAGGACGCTTTGGATCAGGTTGGGCATGGCTAGTTGTTTCTGATGGGAAATTAGAAGTTATGGATACAATCAATCAGGATTCTCCATACTCTGAAGGCAAAACACCAATTTTAGGATTGGATGTATGGGAACATGCCTACTACTTGAATTACCAGAACAAACGTCCAGAATACATTGAAGCATTCTGGAATGTCGTTAACTGGGATGAAGTTGCAAAACGTTTCAAAGAAGCTAAATAATTTAGACTTTCTTATAGGCAGGCTTTCTACTATTAAAGTAGGAAGCCTGTTTTTTTATGCGGAGGCAATTTATTGCAATAATCATACTTCGCTTGAAATTGACGACTTGAAAGATGATTAAAAGGCAGTTAATCATCTTTCACCAGTGAATTTAAAAATAAAAGACGATTAAATGAAGATAATCATCTTTCGTTATGGAATTAACTCGTGAAGTACGATTAAGTGGGTGTTAATCATTACTCAGTAGAAAGTTTGTCGGCGAAAGATGATTAAAAAGGAATAATCAAATTTGTAATTAAGAACACATTATGAAAGTTATATGAATCTTTTCATTTATACTTACAATTGAGGGGGTCTGATATGGAAATCACCAGGTGAATTTGGTAAACTGATACGAGGCTGAATTGGGATTCAGCAGTACAATACGATTACTTAAACAACCCGCATTATATGCACAGGAGGGAAATGAGTGAAAACACCAGCTCAAAAAAGGAAAGATAAGAAGAAATCACATATCCCTTTTCGATTGAATCTACTCTTTTTTCTAGTATTTCTTATGTTTGCCAGTCTAATTCTGCGTCTTGGGTACTTGCAGATTATTCGGGCAGATGATTATCGGGCAGAAGTTGAACGAACAGAACGCACAACCATTACCGGAAGTGTCCCACGTGGAGAAATCTTTGATGCGAACTTGAGAACGTTAGTGGGAAATGAAGCGCGTCATTCGATTACCTATACGAGAGGACGAAATGTACCGGCAGGTCAAATGGCTGAAGTAGCCTATGATTTGGCAGAATTTATTACGATGCCCTCGGTTCCGTTTTATGCCGTTGATTCCGGTTCAGATATCTCGAGAAGAGATCTGCAGGACTATTATATTGCTCAAAATCAGGAAGAAGTCCGTTCCAGATTAGATGATGAGGATTTAACTTTAGGTGGAACAGAAGCCTACCAGGCCATGCTCGACACTATCTCAGATGAGGACTTGGAGCAGCTTTCTGATCGCGACTTAAATGCTGCCGCTATTTTCAAACAAATGAATGCCGCGTATGCATTAAGTACAGTGAATGTTAAAAATGAAGACGTCACTCAGGAAGAAATAGCACGCGTAAGTGAAAATTTAGACTCCTTACCTGGGATAGGTACCGGAACTGACTGGGTTAGGGAGTACCCGCAGGAAGGCATGCTGAGAAGTATTGTAGGGAATGTCTCCTCTGAAGAAAGAGGGCTTCCTGCGGATAACGTCCGATCCTATTTAGCTCGAGGATACTCAAGAAACGACAGGGTAGGTATCAGCCAACTCGAAAGTCAATATGAATCTGTACTAAGAGGTACTAAGTCTCGTTTGGAAACTGAGACAAACAGTCGTGGTGATATCATTAACCAGATTGAACAGTTTTCTGGTCAAAAAGGGGACAACCTTATTTTAACCATAGACATTGATTTCCAGGAAACGGTGGAACAAATCGCTCTGGATTCGCTGGAAGAACGTCAGGGGCTGAGTGACAGTGTGTATATTGTCGCTACAAACCCTCAAAATGGTGATATCCTGGCTATGGCCGGTAAAAGAATTGATGAAAACGGAGAAGTCGTAGATGATGCTTTAGGTACCATAGGTAAAGCCTATGAAATGGGCTCATCCATCAAAGGGGCAACCATCCTTGCTGCTTCTATGGACGGAGTGCTTGATGAAAGCAATAACAATATATACGATACTCCTCTTAGAATCAGAGGAAGTAATGATATTCGCTCTCTATTCAACTATGGCGGAAACAATAGTGTCTGGATGGATGAAATCGATGCACTGGAACGCTCATCCAACGTTTACATGGCCAAACTGGCTATGCGAATGGGTGGCGTCTGGGATCATGAGCAAGGTGCTGGGTTGAACATTAATGCTGCTGAATTGACGGATAGGCAAAGGTATTACTTCTATCAGTTTGGGCTTGGCGTTCCTACTGGAATAGATATACCCGATGAATCAACCGGATTTCAATCGCGACCTACAGACCCGGGACAGTCACTATTCCACTCGTTTGGACAGTTTGACACCTATACGACTATGCAGCTGGCTCAGCATATTTCAACTATAGCTAATGGTGGAACAAGAATCGCTCCACGAGTGGTATCTGAAATTAGAGGAACCGATCCTGAAACAGGACGAGTAGGTGCTTTAAAAACTGAAATCAAGCCTAGAATCCTTAATCACCTGGATGTAGATCCTCAAATGTTATCAAACGTTCAGGAAGGTATGTATCGCGTCAATAATGGTTCTCAAGGAACAGCTCGCAGCGTGTTCAGCGACGCTCCTTATTCTTCTGCAGGAAAAACAGGAACGGCTCAGGCCTTTCATTATGATGAACAAACTGGACGCTTATCGAGTGTATCTAATCTGACTTACGTCGGATATGCACCATTTGATAATCCGGAAATTGCTGTTGCGGTTGTCGTACCATATTTGCCGAGGGATTCTTCTGAACGAAATAACCGGGAAAACGTAAATGCGGCCAGACGCGTGTTTGATGCGTATTTCAATGTTGGAGAATTTGAAGAAACTCAATCGATTCAGGAAACTGACACAATAGAAGAACTGGAAGAAATAATTGAAGAAGCTGAAGAAGAATAAACTGTCAGTTTCCGATGATATGAAAAAGGAGAAGTGAGTCTCAGCTAATTGAGATTTCACTTTTCCTTTTTTAGAAAATCCAGGGGCCAATTGGCATGGGTCTGACTTAATGTCACAATCTAAAGGAACTTAAATAAAGAAAAAAGAGAAGCTCAAGAGCTTCTCTTTTCAGTATTAATGACTTACTTATTTTGTCTCGCGGTGCAATGTAACTTTGCGTTCGCGTGGGCAATATTTTTTAACTTCCAAACGTTCGGTGTTGTTACGTTTATTTTTAGATGTTAAGTAGTTGCGTTCTTTGCAGTCTGTACATTCTAATGTAACGTTTACTCGCATGATTGTCCCTCCTAATGGTCCTGTTTTGAAGGCTATCAAACATGATAGGTGTCTAGCCTTTCGCCTTGACTAGAATACCACGTTTTAAATGAAAAAGCCAATCTTTTTTTTATTATACAGTAAAGTCAGGCCCAGTACTATGAAATCTTTTGTGACATACCCCGAACAGTTTTTAAAGACCTACTAGTCTGAATTTTTAGAGACTTTCTAGTTAACATTAGAATAAATTGCTGAATTGTTTTAAACTATTTTTATAATACACCTTTAACTGACCTGTGCTTTTGTAGTAAATTATAATAGGTCTAATAACTCACAGGATATTATTTTTATTAATTTGAAAGGAATGAGTGGATTGAGTAGAAAAAAATGGGATCCCAGAAAAAGGGAAAAACCCTAGAACAAAAAGCCTGAAAGGGTACAGTCCGAATACGAAAGGGCGCTAGAATCAGAACGCCAACTCGCAAAAAAATTGCGTAAAGAAGAAATTGCGGCACGTAAAGACGCAATAGAGAACAGGGAACGCTTTAGAGGGCTGCAAATTCGTCCGACCGTCTCGCTGTTTGATGATGAAGGCAGAGAAGAAGTTGGCGAACGTAACTGGGAAAGATTCGGTTTTGACATTCATCCAGAAGTGACCATCACATCATCCATTATACTAGTAATCTTTATAGCGGTCACCTGACTGTTCCCAACTCAAGCGCAAGCGTTCTTCGATAATACGCTCGATATTATTTCCAGCACAACCGGCTGGCTGATGATTTTTGTAGCTAATATCTTTATAATAGCGGCTCTGTATTTCGCGTTCGGGCGATACGGATCAATAATTATTGGTGGTAAAAAAGCGAAGCCAGAATTCTCGCGTTTTGCCTGGTATTCGATGCTTCTCAGTGCAGGGATGGGAATCGGCCTGCTCTTCTGGAGTGTAGCGGAACCGATAATGCATTTAGGTGAGCCGTCTCCTATGTTCGGAGATGTTGCGCCTAACTCAGCGAGCGCCGCCCAGGCAGCGATGGCATCGACCTTTTTCCACTGGGGTATTCACCCTTGGGCCATTTATGCGATTGTTGGTTTGGGATTGGCTTTCTTCTCATATAATAAAGGCCTGCCTTTAACCATCCGATCGCTGTTTTATCCGTTAATTGGTAATAAACTCAAGTTTCGCACCCTAATAAATGCTTCACAATCCTATCGGATTAACCCTCACCAAAGAAATTACGCAGCAATTTGTTCTTGGTTTGACTGATTTCCAATCAAAATTTCTTTGAATGCCGCC
>NZ_BAAGPH010000129.1:0-15523 GCF_054784355.1 Alkalibacterium psychrotolerans
TGGAAATGAAATGGTACCTGTTTATTATAAGAGTGTTCACGGTATTATCTATGATTATTCAGAACTCAAAAAGTAAAGGCTACGCACTATCCCAAAAAGGGCGAAGGCGTAGCCGAAGCTTTTTTTAACATAGATCAGTAAGCCTCTATGGACTATTTTTTAACTACTTTTAGAAGGACCGTTTTAGTAGAAAATAAAAAGGTGTATAGACGATAAATATAAGCGTTACGAATGATATGGTTAATTATTAACACTTGGTTCATTTTTGCTACCAAAATAAATAGCATTAGTTATAATGAGATAAAAAAAGCACCTCCTGGACTGATTAAGTCTCAAGAGGTGCTTGTTTTAATTAACTATTATTGATTCAACGTAACATCTCTTAGTTGCAGGATGCCTGTTGGGTGCTGCCATAGACCTTCAACATCTTCGCTGACTGCCAGCAGGAATTCTGAATGGTGGATGTAAAGCATTGGTGCTTCTTCCACAAGGATTTCCTGAGCTTCTCTGTACAGTTCCAGACGTTCGTCTTCGTCAGAGCTCTGGCGTGCTTCTTCAAGCAAAGCATCCAGTTCATCTGTTGCGAAGAAAGTACGGTTACCGGCTTCACCAAAGTTACTTGAGTGGAACAGTGGGTACATTCCGTAGTCTGCATCACCTGTTACTGTGCTCCAGCCTAAGATAAACATATCGTGTTCCCCAGCTGCAGTGTCAGCAAGGTAAGCACCCCACTCAACAATTTCCACTTCAACATCAATACCGATTTCTTCTAATTGTGCTTGGGCAACAGTAGCCATATCAATACGGTCCTGGTTATCGTTAGTCCAAAGTGTAGTAGAGAAGCCGTCTTCGTATCCTGCTTCTGCAAGCAATTCTCTCGCTTCTTCAACGTCGTGTCCTAAGCCAGAAACATCTTCATCAAAGCCAAAGACATCCGGAGCCAGTGGACCGATTGCTGGAATACCAATACCATCGTAAATTCCGTCAATCATAGCTTGCTGGTCGATAGCTAGTGAAATAGCACGACGGACCAATGGGTCATCAAACGGTTCTTTTTCAGCATTAAATCCAATGTAAGAAAGAGAAACAGATGGCTGCTGGTTGACAAACATACCGTCTGAACCTTCTACACGGCTGATATCAGATGGGCTGATTGGGTCAGAGATGTGAACTGTCCCAGTTTCCAAGTCTGCTAAACGAGTTGATCCTTCAGGCACGACTCTAAATGTGATGGAGTCCAGAGCAGGTGCACCGTCCCAGTAGTCGTCGTTACGAACGAGAACAATTTCCTCGCCCGGTTCCCAGCTTTCGAAAGCAAATGGACCAGTTCCAACAGGGTTTTCGTTAATGACAGTTCCTGGGTCAGAACCTTCCTCCATTGCTGCGTAGTCTTCTTCGATCAGCTCAGCTGACATGATTCCGCCACCATTGTGCGCAATGTGTGCTGGAAGTGGAGAGAATGGAAATTCAGTTACGAATTCGACAGTGTAATCATCGATAACGTTAATTTCTTCGACCATCTCGTATAAGAAGGCACGAGGTGAAGCAACGTCTTCATCTAATACACGCTCAAAGTTGGCTTGAACAACTTCAGCATTAAAGTCTGATCCATCATGGAAAGTAATGCCTTCACGAAGGGTAAATTGCCATGTCAGGTCATCGACCATTTCCCATTCTGTTGCCAGGCCTGGCTGAAGTTCCATGTTTTCGTCTTGAACCAGTAGAGCCTCGTAAATATTGAAGGCTACGTTACTGGAAGGGGTATCGTTAGAACCATGAGGATCGAGAGACACGGCGTCTGACAATTGAGCGATAACTAAATCGCCACCAGCGACTGCTTCTGTATCTTCCCCTTCCTCATTTGTATCGGTTGCGTCATCTACCGGATCACTATCATCTGTTCCGCAAGCGGTCAGCAGTAATGAAGCGGCTGTGAATGTGGAAAGCCATAGTAGCTTTTTATTCATTTTCACCATTATTAATACACTCCTTCTTATGCGTAAGTCGTTTTTTATTTTTAAATATAATTAATACTATATCTGACTGAATAAAAAAGTCAAGCGTTATTTTAATCTAAATTTAATATTTCTTTTATTTAAAAACGCTCAAATTAAAGGGTTTATATGGAAAAAGTTTCATAAGATGTCATTTAATTTATTTAAAATTAAGAAAATAAAATTATTAATTGTATTCTAATGTTTTTTATAATGTGTTTGTTAAATATGTAGCGTTATTATATTGAAAGTGCTTTCAAATTAACGATTTTTATCTAAGCCATCCCATTTATAACTCATTTTTATATTGCAAATTTCTAATAAACGTGTAAAATTATAGAAAGCTAACAATTAGTTATACTTTGTTCCATCCAATGTTTATTAATACTTATTAGTGTATAAGCATATCTGTGCTATCTCATATATAGAAAGGAAAAATCATTATGCAAGAAGAAGTGAACTTAAATACAGGAGGGTTTTCGGGACCAGAACCTTCACATCCAAATGTCGTGAGATTCAAAGAGTTTATGAAGAAGTTTTTTAGAAACAAATCAGCCCTTATGGGTGCCATTATGATTTTGTTTCTATTTATTATTGCCTTTGTCGGACCTATGCTGACGCAGGTTAGTCCAAACGCACAGGATTTGACGAATCGACTGGCTACTCCTAATGCAGAGAACTGGTTTGGAACGGATCATTTGGGAAGAGATATATTTACACGAATTGTTCATGGCATGAGCATTACATTGAGAGTTGGTTTTTTCTCAGTGCTCATCGGGATGACTACGGGTGTGACGCTGGGGATTGTTTCAGGCTATTATGGCGGATGGGTTGACACCATTATCATGCGCCTGATGGATATCCTGCTTGCTTTCCCGGGAATTCTTTTAGCCTTGGCGGTTGTCAGTGTTCTTGGAGGAAGCTTAAACAACGTTATTATCTCAGTAGCTGTTTTCTCTATTCCTGTTTTTGCTCGAATTTCCAGAGGATCAACACTTGAAGTCAGACAGTTGGAATATATTGAGGCCGTTCAGGCACTTGGAGCAGGGGATTTCCGTATTATAGCGGGTCACGTTCTACCGAATATTCTGTCACCTATTATCGTACAGGCAACTTTGAATATCGCAACATCCGTTCTGACAGCGAGTGGCTTGTCATTCCTTGGGATGGGTGCACAGCCGCCTACACCTGAATGGGGCGCTATGCTGAGTGATGGACGTAACTATATGTGGGATGCTCCCCATGTAGCGACGATACCGGGTATAGCCATTGTGGTCGTTGTCCTGGCATTCAACATTTTCGGAGACGGTTTACGGGATGCGCTAGATCCTAAGACCAAAAATTAGGAAAGAGGGAAAAAAATGCTTAAATTTTTATCAAAACGTTTAATTCAGACGATTCCTGTATTGATTGGTGTGACCGTCCTGACCTTCAGTATGATTCTGCTTATCCCGGGAGATCCGGCACAGATTATTGCTGGGGAAGCTGCTTCTCCGGCTCAGTTGGAACTGGTGAGAGAGCGTCTGGGTCTGAATGACCCGATTCCTGTCCAGTATTGGGATTACGTCACTGGGCTGCTTCGTGGAGACATGGGAACCTCCGTCAGAAGTGGACGAGATGTTTCAACTGAAGTCTTTGGAAGACTGGCACCAACGATTGAACTCGCCTTTTACAGTACGCTGCTGGCCGTCTTTATCGGCCTCATTGCTGGGGTGATTTCGGCAGTCAAGCGGTATTCGCTTACCGATTCCGTTATTATGTTCGGTGCACTGTTCGGTCTCTCCATGCCAAACTTCTGGCTGGGTCTGATGCTCATTCAGTGGCTGGTCATTGGTCAGGGCTGGTTCCAGGCATCGGGTTGGGGAACGCCTCAACAGATGTTTTTACCAGTTGTTACGCTCGGAACGGCCGGTTCGGCGATTATCGCCAGGATGACCCGTTCCAGTATGCTTGAGGTCATTGACATGGATTATATCCAGACGGCCCGTGCCAAAGGGGTCAATGAACGGATGGTTATTTATCGTCACGCTTTGAAAAATGCCATGGTTCCCGTTGTAACAGTCGTCGGACTGCAATTCGGATCTCTTTTAGGCGGAGCCGTTTTGACAGAGACGGTTTTTGCCATCAACGGACTGGGTCGACTAATCATTAATGCCATTCGCGCACGGGATTTCCCAATCGTACAGGGTGGCGTACTGGTATTCTCTTTTATGTTTGTCTTTGTAAACATATTAGTGGATATTTTGTACCGCTTCCTGAACAAGCGAATTGACTTAAATTAATCAGATTATACAGCTTGATTGAGCGGGCTCAGCCTGCATCACGATGAATGAGAGTGAAAGGAATGAATGACATTGGCGGAAAAATTACTTCAAGTTGAAAATCTGAAGATTTCTTTTTCCACTGGAGATGACCTTTTAGAGGTTGTATCTGATGTATCTTTTGAAATCGAGCAGGGTAAGACGCTTGGTATCGTTGGGGAATCAGGGAGTGGAAAGAGTGTATCAGCGCGATCAATTATGAGATTGCTGGAGAAAAATGCAGTGATTGATTCAGAGAGCCGGATTATTTTTGACGGACAGGATATATTAGAGAAATCAGACAGAGAAATGAGACAGATTCGAGGGAAAGACATCGGGATGATTTTCCAGGATCCGATGACTTCATTGAATCCAACGATGAAAATCGGCAGGCAGATATCAGAAACGATTCTGATTCACCAGGATGTCAATAAAAAAGAAGCGGCCAGACAGGCAAAAGAGATTATGCATTTGGTGGGTATCCCGGATGTTGACACGAGATACGGGCAGTATCCCTTTGAGTTTTCCGGCGGCATGCGTCAGCGGATTATTATTGCGATTGCTCTGGCATGTAAACCGAAACTATTGATTGCGGATGAGCCGACAACGGCTCTGGATGTAACGATTCAGGCTCAAATTCTGGATTTGCTGAAAGACATTCAAGAGAAGACGGGGACGTCCATCCTATTGATTACACACGACTTTGGTGTGGTTGCCAATATGTGTGAGAAAATTGTGGTCATGAATAAAGGGCGCGTGGTTGAGCATGGAACAACGAAAGATATTTTCAGCTCACCTAAAGAAGACTACACGAAAAAACTTCTCGCAGCGATTCCGAATATTCATGCTGAAAAAAGTGAAGAGTCAAAAGCCAAGTTAAGAGAAATTTACAGCGGCAAACGTGAAAAGCTTATTGAAGTCAAAGAACTGGCGAAGCATTTCCCTCTGGGCAGGAAAGAGATACTCAAAGCGGTGAACAGTGTATCCTTTGATATTTACAAAGGCGAAACGCTGGGTCTGGTTGGAGAGTCCGGTTCAGGAAAATCCACAACTGGAAGAACACTTTTGAGGTTGCATGAAGCGACGAGTGGAGAAACGGTCTACGAAGGTTCAGATTTGAACACCTACAAGAAAAAGCAGATGAAAGACATGCGCAAGCGCGTGCAGTTTGTCTTTCAGGATCCCTACTCGTCTTTGAATCCGCGTCAAAAAGTTGAGGACATTATTGGTGAAGCACTCGACATTCATAAGCTGGCTAAATCGAAGAAAGACCGTAGAAAACGAGTGGAAGACTTGCTGGAACTGGTTGATTTGGATAAGTCATTCAGTCAGCGTTTCCCGCATGAGTTTTCCGGCGGTCAGCGTCAGCGTATCGGTATTGCCCGAGCATTGGCAGTAGAACCGGAGTTTATTGTTCTTGACGAGCCGCTGTCTGCTTTGGATGCTTCTGTTCAGGCCCAGATTGTCGACTTGCTGGAAGATCTGCAGAAAAAATTGAATTTAACGTACCTCTTTATTGCGCATGACTTGGCAACAGTGAAACAGCTGTCTGACAGGGTTGCGGTGATGTACAAGGGGAATATTGTAGAACTGGCTGATTCGGAAGAATTATTCAAGAACCCTGTTCACACCTATACCAAGCGTCTCTTATCAGCGATACCTGTTCCAGATCCGCATTATGAAGCAACGGTCAAGGCAGTTAATCAGGATGCCGAACCTGAAGTGATTACCATTGGTACCCAATTCAAGGAAATTAAACCAAATCACTGGGTCATGCAGTAAATGATATGAAAAAATCCTCTCACATTAGTGCCTTAGAGCATGTGGGAGGATTTTTTGTATTATTTAATAAAGAAATGGATGATTTTGTGAGATTTCTTGAGGCTTCGGCAGACTGAAGTGGTCAAAAGTATTGAGTCTACCGAACAGGGGACGCCTTGGGTAAACTCGAGTCCTCCTCTTCGTTGAGCATTCCGAAGTGGAGGCCCCTTGGGTAAAGTGGAGCGTCTGATTTCTTTGGGTCTGCCGAAAATGGGAGAAGTTAGGTAAACTGACCAGCAAAAGTGAAGCGAGTTTACTCAAGTGGGCCTCACTTCGGTAAACTGAGTGCGAAAATGAATTTGACTTCGCCTAAGGGGTGCCGTGTTCGGTAAAGTCGGGAGTTGAGCGGTAGCGAGTTTGCCAAACAGGTTATAACTTTGGCAGACTGAAGAAATTCGGGTTGCTGAGTTCACTGAATATGTCTATACTTTGGTAAACTGTAAAAAAATGGGGGGACTTTTTCTGTGGGAACATTATTTATATTAATGCTGGAACGAGTAGGCTTGATTATCGTGCTGGCATATCTGCTACTAAGTATTCCCTACTTTAAAAAAATGCTGATGAAACGGGGAAGGTGGAAGAGTAAGCTTCAGCTGATAATTATTTTTAGTGTGTTTGCCTTTATTTCAAATTTTACCGGTGTGGAAATCAGCCGGGACTTAGAGGTGGTAAACCAACTCTTTACCTCGCTGGATACAACATCATCCTTGGCCAATACACGGGTCTTGACTATTGGCGTATCCGGTTTGATTGGAGGAACCCCAGTAGGCTTGGTAGTTGGACTGGTGTCAGGAATCATTCGCTACCTTCAAGGGGGAAGTGACCCGCATATCTATTTTATCTCGTCTACTTTGATTGGTTTGCTGTCGGGACTTTTTGGCAACAGTTTCATCAAAAAGAACGTCTTTCCCAAACCATCTCATGGAGCCTTTATTGGAGTGCTGACAGAAATGGTTCAAATGGCATCCATTCTTTTACTCAGTTCCAATTCAGTTCAGGCCTGGAACTTGGTTCAACTGATTGGCTTACCGATGATACTGACAAATAGTATCGGGATGGCTCTGTTTCTCTCCATTATCCAGTCTTTCAATAAACTGGAGCAGGAAACGCGTGCTGTTCAAACTCATGCAGTACTTGAACTGGCCGAAGCCACTCTTCCTTATTTCAGGGCCGGGCTGACAGAAGAGGCTTCCGGTAAAGTAGCACAGATTATACAGGACACGATGAAAGTTTCTGCGGTCAGCATCACAGATACGGAAAAAATAGTGGCTCACGTGGGTGCGGCAAGCGACCATCATAAATCACCCCAGTCGATTCTGACAGACCTGTCCAAAGCTGTACTTGAAACCGGCCTAGTGAAAGAAGCTCACAGCCCCAAAGAAATAGGCTGTCATGTTGAGGGCTGCCCTTTGGAAGCAGCAGTTGTCATACCGTTGACTGTAAGGAATGAAGTACGCGGTACTCTGAAGTTTTATTTTACGAATGAGCAGAATTTGACTTATGTTGAACGGCAATTAGCTGAGGGATTGGGGAAGATATTCTCGAGCCAGTTGGAATTCGGTGAGCTGGATACTCAAAAACGGCTGCTTCAGGATGCTGAAATCAAATCTCTTCAAGCTCAGGTTAATCCGCATTTCTTATTCAATGCCTTGAACACTATATCTGCTCTAATACGGATAGATAGTGAGAAGGCTAGAGAATTGCTGTTCCAGTTAAGTGCCTTTTTCCGTTCGAACTTGCAGGGAGCAAGGCAGAATCTAATCTCAATTGAAAAAGAACTGGAACAGGTAGATGCTTATGTCAGTCTTGAGCTGGCTCGCTTTCCGGATCGTTTCACAGTAAGAAAAGACCTCAGCGAATCAGTTCTTGATTATGCGATTCCCCCTTTTATGCTTCAGGTTCTCGTGGAGAATGCTGTGAAGCATGCATTCAAAGGCAGAAAGACGAATAACCATGTCACCGTTGAGATTACTGAAGACAAGAATTTTCTGTTTATTGAGGTTAGGGATAATGGGGTAGGCGTCCAAAAGGATATCTTGAATGATTTAGGTGTAAAAACTATCAATTCAAGAGAGGGAACGGGATCGGCAGTAGAAAATCTAAATAAACGGCTTATCAGTTTATTTGGCAATGAAGCAAAAATCAATATTCAATCCGGAGAATCGGGGACGCGTGTAAGTAGTCGTATTCCCAAAAGGAGGAACAGCCGATGAATATTCTTCTTGTAGAAGATGAATACCTGGCAAGGGCCGAGCTCAGCCACTTGCTTCAAAAAGATAAGCGGGTCACTACTATATTGGAAGCCGAAACGATTCAGGAGGCCTTAAAGTTACTGCTCTCGCAGACAATTGATATAGCTTTTTTGGATATTCATCTGACCGATGAGAGTGGCATGGATCTGGCTGATATGCTGAATGAGATTCCAAATCCGCCAGTTATAGTATTTGCAACGGCCTATGATCACTATGCGATAGAAGCTTTTGAAAAAAATGCTCGAGATTATATCCTGAAGCCATTTGAGGAAAAACGTGTGATTGAAGCGCTCAATAGGGCAGTCACTCAGCTGGAATCTACTTCTGACCAATCTATTGAAGAGGATGCTCCTGATAATGTAGCGGTGCACACGGATGACCGAATATACCTGCTTAAAATTCAAGCTATTGCAACGGTAGAAGCGACTCAAGGAAAAACCGTTCTCTATACTGACTCTGAACAGTTTGAGACAAAGGAAACATTGCAGCACTGGGAACAAAAATTTATCCACCACTCTTTTATGCGTGTTCACCGTTCCTTTATCATTAATCTAGACATGATTAGTGAAATTGAACCATGGTTTAATCAGACATATCAAGTTACACTCAATACGGGCCTGAAAGTACCTGTGAGCCGCTCATATATCAAAACCTTTAGAGAAAAGGTTAATCTGTAATGCAGTTCAGCCTGCTTTAATTGTAAGTCAAAGGTGATTTTCTGCATCTCATCAAGAAATTCACTATAATTTATTTCTTCCAGTAAACTAAGCTTATAAATATAACGCTTACAAAACCTACGGGAGGAATAGATTATGATTACATTAATTGGCGGAATTGCACTGCTGATAGTGGGGTATTTTACCTACGGACGATTCATAGAGAAGAACTTTACCATTGAACCTGAGAGACCGACTCCAGCAGAAACGTTAAGAGATGGTTACGATTTTGTTCCGATGCCAAAATGGAAAAATGCTATTATTCAATTACTTAACATTGCAGGAACAGGACCCATTTTCGGCCCTATAATGGGAGCGCTTTATGGCCCCGTTGCTTACATCTGGATTATTGTCGGTGCGATTTTTGCAGGAGCCGTTCATGATTATATGATTGGTATGATCTCTTTGCGAAATGGCGGCGCTCATCTGCCGGAATTGGCCAGTAAATATCTAGGAAAACCAGTTAAGCATGTCGTCAATATCTTTACTATGCTGCTTCTATTACTTGTTGGAACGGTATTTGTTACTTCGCCAGCGAACCTGATTTCAAGTTTCACACCAAGCTGGATGACGATTGGCATGATAACAGGGTTAATTTTCATCTACTACATTGTCTCAACTATTCTGCCGATTGACAAGGCATTGGGTAAAGTCTATCCGGTATTTGGGGCAATTCTCATTATCAGTACTATTGCAATCGGTACAAGCTTGTTGGCAGGCGGACACAGTATCCCCAACCTGACACCAGCTTCCATGACCAACTGGCACCCTGAAGGCACGCCTATTTTTCCAATCATATTCTTTACGATTTCCTGTGGAGCTATATCAGGTTTCCATGCCACACAATCACCTATGGTATCCCGTACCAGCACGAATGAGAGAGAAGGACGCTTTACATTTTACGGAATGATGATTGCTGAAGGTGTTATAGCGATGATTTGGGCAGCCGCAGCCATGTCACTATTTAACGGACAGACTCTCAGCCAAATGATTGCAGCGGGTACACCAAGTGTGGTGGTCAATCAAGTATCGATCCTGCTACTAGGCAACGTTGTTGGAACAATTGCCATATTCGGTGTCATCGTTTTGCCTTTGTCATCCGGCTTATCGGCATTCAGAAGCTTGCGAACCATACTAGCTGATTACTTGCACATCAAACAGGATACACTTAAAAAAATCCTTATGCTGACGATTCCGCTATATGTCATTTCATTTGGGCTTACGCAAGTTGATTTCAATTTATTGTGGAGATATTTCAACTGGGCGAATCAGGTGACCGCAGTGATTGCTCTACTGGTCGCCACCCGCTACTTGTATCTGAAAGAAAAGAATTATTTTGTAACCTTAATGCCGGCAACCTTTATGCTCTACGCGGTTGTTGTCTATATTGTTAGTCAGCCAATAGGATTCGGGCTTGGTCTCGGTGCTTTGACTTATGGACTTTCCCTTATTGGAACACTTCTCATTTTAGGTCAGTTCTGGAAATCAGGCAAACAGCAAAAAGATGCTCTATTACCCGACTCAAGTCTTCTAACGGATCACTTAACTTATTCTACACCAGTCACGAGTTCTGGTAGCTAAGGTTCTCTATCTCTTATAATATAAATAGAACCAAGCCGCTCGACTGTCAAATATGGCAGCGGAGAGGCTTGGTTTTTCTAGTTATTACATTTTTTTAGTATTAAATAATGAAAAATTAGACTTTAGTGACTAACTTCGGCTTACTCAAATCACGTATAAAGTTGAGTCTACCGAATGTGGAGCAGCTTGGGTAAACTCGGGGTACCAAGTTTGTTGAGTATTCCGAAGTGGAGGCCCCTTGGGTAAAGTGGAGCGTCTGATTTCTTTGGGTCTGCCGAAGATGTATGTAGTTAGGTAAACTGACCAGCAAAAGTGAAGCGAGTTTACTCAAGTGGGCCTCACTTCGGTAAAGTGGATGAAAATATGAATCTGACTTCGCCTAAGGGGTGCCGTGTTCGGTAAAGTCGGGTGTTAAGCAGTAGCGAGCTTGCCAAACACGCTATAACTTTGGCAGACTGAGTCTCAAATCATCCTTGAGTTTACCTAAGAACCTGTAAAATATAGATTAAAGCACCGTTTAAGTCTGTGCGGCAACAGTTTTTCTTTTCAATGCCCTAAGGAAACGGTCAGAACTGACCGTTTTTCCTAATGCAGAACAAAAAGCCTTTTATGCTGCAGATTATTTTATCGAGAAATGACGTTATTCATATCCCTCAGTCATCATTTCATGTATCCAAAAAAGCGTGTCGTGGGCCGACTCATCCAGTACTCTATAGTACTCAATGCCTTCAGCATTTCTGATAATCGAGTCGCTTAAACGGGTGAATTCCATCTGGAGTCCGTCTGCGCTCACAATATAGTGATGGCCGTAAACGGTGATTTCCAAGTCGTTAAACTTATGCACACCGGCTTCCAGCCCACTCGATAAAGCATCCTCATCACGTTCCTCCAGCAGGCTTTCATCTGCCGGCCATCCTCTGTACTGATTCAACACAACTGCACTGTTAGTGTCGAAGGAGAGAAAAGACTGATCGTGACTGTGGGTAGGGTCAAAATGAACTTCCCAGTGACTGTCATACAAATCATTGGGATGCAGACCATGTTCATTGGTCTGACTATACAGGTAATTCTGGTAAGCAAAAAATACTAGCGATACTGTTGCGACGATAAGTAATAAACTAAGGACAATATTGGTAACTTTTCGCCGTTCACTTCGTGTAACTTTTTGGGTTATATCTTCGGCCAGTCGTGAATCTTCCTTAACTAAATCATCCAGAGGTACATCGTAGAGTTCACTGAGTGTAATTAGAGTGGTTAAATCCGGGAAGGTGCGCCCGACTTCCCAACTGGATATTGTCTGTCGGGAGACGTGGAGAATGTCCGCCAGTTCCTTTTGTGTATAGTCGGCCTCAAGCCGCTTTTCTTTCAATTTTTTGCCAAGTTCCATATCGGTTCCCCCTCGTTCATCGTAAGTTAAGTGTATAATGTCAAAAGAGGAATAGCTAGCTACAGTCTGTAGAAATCCATATAAAGCCTTTAGTGACGGGTGCTACAGTTTGTTGCAGGTGTAAGGAAGTCAGTTAGGCGCACCATTTTTAAGAGAATAAAACTGTTGGGGCTTCCTCTTAAAAATTTTCGTAACTTTTTTAGATAGGTAGAAATTAACAGTCAGCACAGCCAAGTATTTATAGAAAAAGGAGGAATACTTAATGAAGCGAGTAACAATCGTTGGACCGTCCGGCTCAGGTAAATCAACTTTAGCACAAGAACTGGGGGAGTTAAATAGTCTGCCGGTCTTTCATATGGATCAGCTCTTTTTCCGGCCGGGCTGGATAGAGAAGCCTCGGGCTAAACTCATAGAAGAAGTTGAACAAATTCTTGAAAATAATAATGAATGGATAATCGAGGGGAATTACAGTCAGACATTGCCGAAACGCATATATCAAAGCACACATGTCATTTTTTTGGATTACCCAAGATACCTCTACGTTTACCGCGTCCTAAAAAGGCTCATAACCACTTACGGGAGAGTAAGAAAAGATATGGCTCCGGGCTGTCCTGAAAGAATTGACCTAGATTTTTTGAAATACGTCTGGCAGTTCAAAAGTAAACGGCGCGATAAGCTGATGCGCATTGTCCAGTCTGAAGTGTCGGAGAAGGACCAACTTATTATTTTCAAAAGCCCAAAAGAATGTGAAGCTTACATAAAGATTTTAAAGACTAATTAAGGAGTCAAACAATGATTACAGACCAGCTTTCAATTATTTCAGTTGACGATTCAGAAGAAAAAGCGGCTATTGTAAAAGAGGTTCTGGCGGATTTGCCCGAATGGTTCGGCTTGCCTGAATCGACAGCTCAGTATGTTGAGGAGGCAAAAGGAGCCGAACTGTGGTCAGCTGAATACGGTGGTGAAAGTATGGGTTTCATTACATTAACTCAGACAACAACAGACACAGCCGAAATCCACTGCATGGGCGTAAAAAAAGTCTACCACCGAAAAGGGGTAGGAAAGGAACTGTTTAATGCGCTCGAAAGCTATGCCGCCAAACACTTCAGCTACCTTCAAGTCAAGACAGTGGATCAGGGACACTATATAGAGTACGACCAGACCATTGCCTTTTACCAAAACAGAGGGTTCAGCAAACTCGAAGTCTTCCCAACTCTTTGGGACAAATGGAACCCTTGTCTGATTATGGTGAAAAGACTCCAAGGATAACGTTGAACACCCTCCTTTTAAAAGGGAGGGTGTTTACTGTTTTGTATGTATCAGTTAACGAAATGGGTGTGTCTGACTTTCCAGTCTTCCAGTTTGATCCGTACCCAGAAGCTGTAAATACCCAGTGTGATGACAGTCAATAGCCACCATTTGAGCCAATTACCGAATAATCCGAAAGCTGTTCCGGAAAAAGTCAATCGTCTGCCGTCAACCACCGTATGGTTGATGCGCCAGCCGAATAGTTTACATAAACTCCAAGGATAGAGCAAGCCGAGTGAAAAAACTGTTGCCACTGTTCCTAGAATGGTCCAGCCGATTAGCTGTAGAAGTCCGCCGTCAAAAAAAGACTGCCGGCCGTTTTTCTGTTCAAAAGAAGTTCGTGCTACTGTTTCCAAAGTATATCCTCCATTCCGTTAATTATTAACTACATATATATTATGAATGATTATAAACAGAAAAACAATGAGGAAAAGACAGAAAGCAATCAATCGCTCTCTGCCTCTTCCCCACAATCAGTTTATCTATAATCAATCCATTGTCTTCAGTGGCTTCACAGCCGGTCCATTCAGCACCTCGCCTTTATAGGAAAAGCGGGAGCCGTGGCATGGACAGTCCCAGGAGCGCTCTCCGTCATTCCATTCCAATCCGCAGCCCATATGAGTACAGGTTGTTTTCACTAAATGAACCTTCCCGTCTTTGTCGCGGTAACCGCCTGCTTTTTTCCCATCGACAGTGACGAATCCGCCTTCGTCGCGCTGCAGTTCTTCAGGTGTTTTATCCGGACGCTTGGCTTTTGTCCAGACAAAGTCTTTGCCGACAGCCGTGTTCTTTTTGGTGAATTTGCCGGCATCTTTAAGTTTGAACTTGTTTCGGGTCGGTTTAAACAGGTCGCTGTAGCCATTCGGCTTATCCAACACTAAATCAGAGAGAATTTTACCCGCCGTTGCCCCTATAGCCATTCCCCATTTGTTGAAGCCGGTTGCCAGGTAAACGTCTTTTGAAGTGCGGGTCATCTGTCCAATATAAGGAACACTATCCAATGTAGTCATGTCCTGAGCAGACCAGTGGTTATGGATACGGGTCAAAGAGAACCACTTTTTGCCGAACTGCTCAAGGTTATTATAATGGTCTTGTATAGGTATACTGCTTTTACCCGTCTGATGACTTTCTCCGCCAATCAGAAAAAGGGTTTCCCCGTTTTCTCCTCGAACCGGGCGCAGCGACCGTGTGGGGGAATCCGCACTGATATACATCTGCTCCGGGATTTCACCTGACACTTCAGCGACCAGGGCGTACGAGCGGTTGATGGTGAGTTTTGAGAAATAAAGGCCATTGAAGTCATTAAAAGGATAGTGCGTCGTAACGATTATTTTCTCGCAATCGATAACGGCACCCTTTTCAGTTAATACAGCTGTTTTCTTCTTGAGCAGACTGACGGCCCGGGTATTCTGATAAATTTTTCCACCGAGGCGACTGATTTCTTCGGCCAGTTTAGACAGAAATTTGACTGGGTGAAACTGCGCCTGCTAACTCATTGTTAAGGCTGCTTGCGTTGGAAAAGGCAGCTCCGATACTTGACCGACTGACAGAAAGCCGTTAATATTCAAGGCTTCATAGGCCCGGGCTTCTTTTTCAATGCGTTTTTTTCCTTTATCGGTAGTGGCATAAACGACGGTCTGCTTTTCTTCGAAGTCGCAGTCAATATATAAGCGATCAGCTGTCTCTTTAACGAACTGAATTCCATCCATATTGGCGTCATAGTAAAGTCGTGCTTTCTCCTGATTGAAGGTTCTGATTAAGTCGCTGTAAATAAGGGCATGCTGGGCAGACAATTTAGCTGTTGTATGGCCGGTAACTCCTGAGAGGATTTTTCCAGCATCAATCAGCGTCACGTCTTTGCCCGCTTTCGCCAGGAGATAAGCTGTGACAATTCCGGCAATGCCTCCACCGATAACGGCGTAAGTGGTCGAAATATCTTCTTTTAGGACAGGAAAATCAGGAACAGGATGTTCAAGCCAATATGCGCTGGGGAACTGGGTGAGTGTGGAATCGGTATTCTTGTTTGACATGAGATAACCACCTCGTATAATAAGTTTGTAGTTAAGAATTGTTCTTAACTTAGTTGATTGATTAACTGTTTGAAAGAATGGAGCTTTCTCCCCCATGGGGGAGAAAAATTTCAAAAAGTCGCTTTTGATGATCC
>NZ_BAAGPH010000130.1:0-16037 GCF_054784355.1 Alkalibacterium psychrotolerans
AACACGGTCTGGCTGTCAGAGAATGGACGTGTCCAGCCTGTCAGGCTCATCATGACCGTGATGTGAACGCTGCAAAAAACATCCTTTCCATTGGCATGGGACATGCCTTGGTCAAACAGCCTAAACCACTGCCTGTGAGCATTCGTGCTAAGCAGGCAAGTTAAAGGTGTTCCCAGAAGCTCGGTACTTTAGTACCGATGTAGTTCACCTGTCTGGCGTTGGCATTGATTAGTCTGTCCTTAAACACTTCATATTTTGCATTCATCTTGAATCGCTCCTTATAAAAATGTCTGGTACATGTTTAGCGTAAAATAAAAGAGAGGTTATAGCAAATGTAAGGGTTTAACAAAGCCATTCTGCAGAGGTTCACCCTGAAACAGTCACCGAATTGACGCAATAAGGACTGGAAACGGCAGCCAGAATATGGTATATTATAAAATAGGAGATTTGTAATAAGGAGGTCAGTTTTCATGTATGAGATTCTGTTAACGTTTATGCTTATTTTATCTGTATTCATTATTATTGTTATAGCTATGCAACCTACAAAAACGCAAAGTGCATCAAATGCCTTCATGGGCGGAGCAAGCCAGTTATTTGGGAAAACAAAAGCAAGAGGATTCGAAGCTGTCTTAATCAAGACGACAGTTGTCAGTCTGATTCTGTTCTTTATTCTTTCCTTAGTAATGACTCGCTTATTCTAATTAATATTGAAACGAAAATATGCTTACTCCTGTTGACTTATTTTCAGTACGCTGCTGTGTACTGACTGGTTAATAGGAGTTTTTTTATATCCTGCACACAAAGTTGTGTTTCGGTACAAAATCATACTCAATTAAGGTAAAATGAAGAAGAGAATGAAGGAGGCTACTATGAAACCTAAAAATTTATTTTATGAAAATGGCAAGCGTGCAGTGCTGCTGTTTCACGCATTCACCAGTACATCCAAAGATATGCTGAGTCTTGGACGGGCACTTGAGCGGGCAGATTACACCGTTTATGCGCCGGTATTTTCCGGACACGGAACAAAAAATCCTGATGATCTCTTCGACTACGGAATAGAGGACTGGATTAAAGACGGTCAGGAAGCACTGGCCTTTTTGAAAGATAAGGGATACGAAGAAGTTGCCGTCTTCGGCCTGTCACTTGGCGGGATTGTGGCGACACATCTATTATTAACTGAAGACGTTATCGGTGGCGGAACCTTTTCATCCCCGGTGATTTCAACTCACCGTACAAATGTACCTGAAAACTTCATGGTCTGGTATGCAGATATGAAGGAAAAAGCGGGTTATTCGAGAGAAGAAATAGCCGGCTTGAAGACAACGGCTGAAGCCAAACTGAAAGCCACACTGGACGGTGTCAACAGTCATGTAGCTGAGATGGAAAAAGACTACAGCACCTTGGAGAAGAAACTGTTCGTTGCTCAAGGCGGGCAAGACACCATGATTGAAGCACATTCAGCGGCTGAGTTCAGAGATGCTCTAACACAGGCTGATGTAGACTTCAAGTGGTATGAAGACGGATCACACGTAATAACAACAGGAAAAACTGGAAAAGAATTACAGGTAGACGTATTAACGTATCTCTCTACCTTGGAATGGAGTGATTAAATGAAATCAGAACACGACCAGACAAGAAAAGAACTGAAAAAGCAGATTATCTCATTTATGCAGGAACAGAAAGAAGATGCAATTGAGGTTAATGAAATCAGCGAAGGGCTGAATCGGTCAGGATCAGGGGCCTTTAAGGAACTTGTCCAGGCCATAGCTGAACTGGAGCGCGAGGATAAGATTGTTCTGCTTCAAAGCGGTAAATTCAAGCTGAAAGAAGCCTCTACAGCCATGCAAGGACGCTTCAGCGGAACAGACCGTGGCTTCGGCTTTGTAACGATTGAAGAATATGAGCAGGATATCTTTATCCCACCCACAGAAACAAATTCTGCCTTAAACGGGGACATTGTTAAAGTGGAGGTCACCCAGGAAGCTATGCCTTGGAAAGACAAGGGGCCTGCTGGAACCATCACTGAAATTATAGAACGCGGCACAACGAAAGTATTCGGGGAGTTTCATCCTTACACAGATGATGAAGTGGAAGAGTTAGGCTTATATGGATTCGTTACGCCTCATAATCAAAAACTTCCTAATCCTCTAGTTAAAATAGAAGCAAAGGGTATTCGTCCGGTAGAAGGCAGCATTGTTCAAGTTGAGCTGACAGCCTATGGCGATTCTGCAGAAGGCGATGATCTAAAAGGAATCGTCACGAACACCATCGGACATAAAGATGAACCGGGTGTGGAAATTCTGACAATTGTTCATAAATATGATATTCCCTCAGAATTCCCAGAATCTGTGATAAAAGAAGCAGAAGAGGTACCGGATACGATTTCTGACAAAGATATCGAAGGCCGTAAAGACTTGAGAAACGAGCCGATTATCACGATTGACGGTGCAGATGCGAAAGACTTGGATGATGCCATTCAAGTGAAGAAGCTGGACAACGGCAATTACTATCTGGGCGTGCATATCGCCGATGTCAGCCATTACGTAACCGAAGACAGCGAAATGGACAGAGAAGCCTACGAACGCGGGACAAGTGTCTATTTGACCGACCGTGTTATCCCGATGCTGCCTCAGCGTTTATCTAACGGTATCTGCTCGCTGCATCCGAACGTTGACCGACTGACCCTTTCCTGTGAAATGGAAATTGATCAGAATGGTCAAGTCGTGGACTATTCAGTGTTTCCAAGTGTGATTAAATCGCACCACCGCATGACTTATGCAGCAGTTAATGAAATATTAATGGAAGAAAATGAAGACAGAATAAAAGAATACGAAGCGATTTACCCGATGCTGAAAGATATGGAACAGCTCCATAATATTCTAGAACACAGCCGTGAGCTTCGTGGATCCATTGATTTTGACACCCGTGAAGCGAAGATTGAAGTGGATCCAGAAGGTTTCCCAGTGGATATCATTTTGAGACATCGCGGTGTTGGTGAACGCTTGATTGAATCATTCATGCTGGCAGCGAACGAAACAGTATCTGAGCACTTTGCCCAACAGGACCTGCCGATTCTTTACCGTATTCACGACCGACCGGATGAAGGGAAAATGCAGCGATTTATCGAATTCGTCACTGGCTTTGGTATTGATGTAAAAGCGACAAAAGACTCCATCAGTCCAAAATTATTGCAGGATATTTTAGACAAAGTGAAAGGCAAGCCTGAAGAAGGCGTCATCGGTATGCTGCTTCTGCGCTCCATGCAGCAGGCGAAATACGATGTTCAGCCAATCGGCCACTACGGCCTGGCAGCTGACTTTTACTCCCACTTCACCTCACCGATTAGACGTTACCCGGATTTAATCCTGCACCGTTTAATACATTACTATCAGGAAGTGGACAAGTCACAAAAAGCCAAGCAGAAATGGAACGCCAAATTGCCTGACATCGCTGAACTCAGTTCTGTCAATGAACGCCGCGCAGTCGATGCTGAGCGTGAAACAGATGATCTGAAAAAAGCCGAGTATATGCTAAGCAAAGTCGGCGAAAACTTTGAAGGGGTTATTACTTCTGTGACAAACTTTGGACTCTTTGTCCAGCTGGATAACTCAGTAGAAGGTCTGGTTCATATCTCCAATATGAAAGATGACTACTACGACTACAATGACCGCGATTTAATGATGGTAGGGTCCCGAACAGGGAAGACCTTCCGAATTGGTCAGAAAGTTGAAATTAAAGTCATTGGGTCAGACACAACAAATTACCAGATCGACTTCGAACTGGTGACAGATGACTCTGAACAAAGTAATCAGGACGACAAAGGCGGAAGACGCAGACAGAAAGGCCGCTTCCGCAAGCGCGCGAAAGACACCAAAGAGTCAATTAAAAAACGCAAAGACAGTTTCAAAGGCAAAGCCAAAGGAAAAGACCAAGGAAAAAGCAAAACAAAAGGCAAAGGCCGAAACAAGAACAAAGGCCGTAGAAAGAAAAAATAAGAGCAATTAAAACGTAAATTGTAGGGGGAGTTATATGCCCAAAGGAGACGGCAAGCTTATTGCCCAAAACAGAAAAGCCCGGTATGATTATACGATTCTCGATACCATTGAAGCGGGGATTGTGCTTCAGGGGACTGAAATCAAATCTATTCGGGCTGGACGCATCAACTTGAAAGACGGCTATGCCAGCATTCGCGATGGTGAAATCTGGCTGGTCAATGTGCATATTTCCCCGTTTGAACAGGGAAATCAGTTTAACCATGATCCGGTCAGACCGCGCAAGCTGCTGATGAAGAAAAAGCAGATAGACCAACTCATTGGTGAAGTCAAACAAGGTGGAATCACCCTTGTTCCATTAAAAGTCTATATCAAGAACGGCTTTGCAAAAGTTCTGATTGGCTTGGCAAAAGGGAAGAAACAATACGACAAGCGTGAGACCATCAAGCGTCGCGATCAGGATAGACAACTGAGACGTGCCATCAAGGATAATTATTAATAGCAGGGCACCCGGAGAATGAATCTTTCGGGTGCTTTTCCAATCTATCCTTGTCGATTCTATCAAGGCAATCTGTTAGAATGATAAGAGAACAGATGAACAGGGAGGAAGCACAATGGCTAAAGGAGTAACGATTTATTTTGTCAGACACGGCGAAACGTACTTTAACTATTACGGTCGCATGCAGGGGTGGAGCAATACGCCGTTGACTGAACACGGAAAAGAAGACGTCAGACGCTGCGGAAGAGGACTGAAAGATGTTCAGTTTGACGCCGTCTATACAAGCGATTTGTCACGTACACAAGAAACGGCGTCCTTAATTCTGGAAGAAAACGGACAGCTGGACGACATGAACATGGTTCAGATGCCGGAGTTCAGAGAAGTTTTTTTCGGTTCTATGGAAGGCATGTATGGAGCGGATGCTTACGATAAAGTGAGAGACTACCTGGGTTATGAAACGAGTAAAGAAATGTTCAGAAATACGGATGTCCCGGAAAGAATGAATGCCTTTAGAGCAGTGGACCCGGACAAGTATGCGGAAGACTTCATGATGTTCTGGTCACGTGTGGAAAAAGGGCTGTTGAAACTGATTGACAAACACCGCGATACTGGAGAGAAGATTCTCTTAGTCGCTCACGGCGGAACAATTCGCTACATTCTTCAGAACCTGGTTCCGGAACTGACCAATTCCAAGTCACTCCTGAATGCCAGTGTCTCCGTCGCGCGCTATGAAGACGGTCTGTATCACTTGGAAAAATACAATGATGTATCTCATTTTACGGATGAGTAACAATTGAAATGAAACTGACCCTGCATATACGCTCTTATGCAGGGCTTTTCTATGTCTAAAAACAAATTTTGGTCTAGTTAAGTGTGATGGAAATGTTATCTTCAGATATTTTTCATGAAATTTTCTGAAAAGTTCTGCTATAATTAATATGAAAAGACAACTTGAATAACAATGTCGGGGACGGTCTGAGAATAAGAATGATTCTTCACTTATTTTTAGCCGTTTAAGAAGCAAGCAGAACAAAGGGGATAAGATTCATGAAAATAGCAATAGCAGGCTCAGGCGCACTGGGATGTGGCTTTGGCCATTTACTGCAGAAAAACGGGCAGGATGTCACACTTCTAGATAACTGGGAAGACCACATTCAAGCCATCAAGAAAAACGGACTCACCGTAACAATAAACGGCACGGAAGAAAATCAGGCCATGAAGATAAGCAGGCCCGAAGAAGCAACCGGTGAAATGGACGCGATCTTTGTCTTTACAAAAGCAATGGGTCTGAAGCCGATGATGAAAAGCATTGCCCACCTTATTGGAAAGCAGACGAAAATCATTTGCTTACTGAACGGTTTAGGCCATTTGAGAACACTGGAAGAATACGTGGATAAGAAAAACATCATCATGGGGACGACGGTCTGGACAGCCGGCATTGATGCACCGGGTGTGACGCACTTGAACGGCCAAGGCCCAGTAGAGCTTCAAAACAGTGATCCTGAAGAAATCGAAGAGGCACTGAAAATTGTAGATATTTTAAAAAAAAGTGGGCTTTACGGCGTCTACAGTTCCAACGTCAACTACACCACCTGGCGAAAAGCCTGTGTAAATGGAACGATGAATGCCTTGTGTGCTTTACTGGATACGACGATTGAAAAAGTGTTTGAGTCGTCAACGATTGACTCCATGCTGACGGGCATTGTAACTGAATTCTCCGCTTTGGCCGAGAAACAGGATAACATCAAGCTGGACGTCGAAGAAACCATCAGCTATCTAAAAAATGTGGCCAATAAAGTCGGGGCACACTACCCGTCCATGCATCAGGACCTGGCGAACAAACGCCCAACTGAAATTGACTATTTGAACGGAGCAGTAGCCGAAGCCTCAAAACGGTTCGGTCTGCAGGCACCTTACTGCCAGAAAATCACTGATTTAATCCATGCAAAAGAAGAAATACTGGGTATCCAGACAACCGTTTAGTATGAACCAACCAAGAGAGCATCTGTATAAGGACGGGTGCTCTTTTTTTATCGAAATAGAGCGAGAGACCCTATCAAACCAGCTTACTTATAGAAAGCGAACGGACTTTCTTTTTTTCTCAAAGTATGCTATACTATATAAAGAAATAGAGAAAAACTATTCTACTTTTAAACGGGGTTGTTACGGATTCGACAGGCATAGATTGAGCTTGGGTTGCGTTCTGCAGGTGACGGCTGCATATCAACGTCACAGTTAATTTAACTGCAAACAATAACAATAACTCATACGCTTTAGCTGCGTAATAACAGCTTAGCGTGATCCGACCGGCATCGCCCATGTGCTCGGCACCGGGTCCTATAATAAGTGGGATACGTTCAGTCCTTCCGTCTGCAGGACTGAAAAGAGATTAACAGACTAGCGGCGCATGATGCCTGTTTTACGGCTAATGCTTAGCGAAATCTAAGTAGTAAGACTATGAACGTAGATACTCGAGTGGCAATGTGTCTGGACAGGGGTTCGACTCCCCTCAACTCCATAAAGCAAAAGTTATAAGAAGAATCAAGCCTGTAAATGCTGATAATACTGCATTTACAGGCTTTTATTTTTTGTAGTAAGACGTTATTTAAATATATGAGGGGGGAGTAAAAAGGGGAGAAAGAAATTAAAAGTCAATATGATTGGAAAAACGTTCAGCGAAATCGTCTCTCTGAGCTTTTGTGAGGTGGGTATAGGTATTTTGTGTAGTGGATATATCAAAGTGCCCTAGGCGTCGTTGAATCTCCTCCATAGAGGCACCAGCTTCATGAAGAAGAGTAGCATGTGTATGTCTCAATTTATGAACGGGTATAGGATCTAGTCCTGCTTTTTCAGCGGTACTTCTTAACCATTTTCTAGGTTTAGAAGGTGAGAGCCATTTTCCGTACTCACTGACGAATACCCATTTATGGGGATTATTTTCTCTCCATTCCAGTAATAATTCGAGTGTCTTATTATCAATGGTTGTCATCCGTTTACTTGTATAGTTTTTAGGCTCTTTTAAATAGAGCTCTGTTTTATTTTTTGTACCTGGAACTTTACGTCTGCTAATAGCTTTATCGACCTTTATCATGTAGTTCACAGGGTCAATATCTTCCCAAGTTAATGCTATGGCTTCCCCTTTTCTTAATCCAGTAAAAGCAAGTAATGGTAGCATAGCTTTAGCTTGAAGGTTATCTGAATCATCTAGAATATCCATAAATTGCTTTAGTTCATCTGTTTCGTAGAACGTTTTAGTAGCTGCTTTTTTGGGTTTTCTTGGTTTAGAAACAAGTTCACAAGGATTTGAGAGAATAATTTGCTGCTTTCTGGCATGGTGGAAAACTCGACTCATTTCATCCAGCCACTTGCTGGCATTAGAGAAGGTACTCCACTCATTCACTTGTTTTTGGATCATATTGGCGTCTATTTTACTAATCAGATATGACCCGAACGCTGGGAGAATTCTATTGTTAAACATACCGTCATTTTTTAATAAAGTAGACGCAGCGACAGTATTCTTGTAAGAATCTCTCCAGGAGTCATAGACGTCTTTAAATGTCATATCTTTTTTGTCTTTCACTTCATAGTAAGTCTGATTAGCAACCTGTGCTTGAATTCTTTTTAAGACTATTTTGGCTTCCCGTTTGGTTTTGAATCCTTGTCTGGTAGTCTTTGATTTCTTTCCAGTTAAAGGGTGAACACCAGTATATACTGTAAATTTAAAAGCAGTGTCACCATTTTTCTTAGTGTACTTTTGTATTTCGGCCATTTTTATTCACCTCACCTATGATATACTAGATATACAAAATAAGCCTACGTTGTAGGGTGTTTTGTGGGAACACACCCATGACTTCTTGGCGGGAGAGTGGGTGTGTTTATTTTTACAGTTGATTAATCTTTTCAGTTTCAACATGCCAATCTAAAGGAAAGCCTAATGTTTCTAAAACGTCGTTAGCGCAGATTGTGGTTAGTTTATTATCTAAATGTTTAAATCTCTTTAGTATTGTATTGTGCAGTTGTGCATATTGATTTTTACTTAGAAAAGCTTGTAAACAGAGAAATGTATTGAATACATCTTGTCTCTGATCTTTTTTTGCAATTTTGTAGGGCTTATGAATTACAGGGATGTAACGAGTATTGGTTCGGCATTTATGGCCTAATAATCTATTGTTATGAGCAGAGACATTTCTTATTTCATTTATATTTGAGAGAAAAGAATCAACATCTTCGGCACTTAAAAATGTGTTCGATTGCGTATTGTCTCTTAGAAAAGTATTTAAATCATAGGCTATTTTATTTTTTAGATTATCGTCTAAATACTTGAATAGAAATGTTATTTCTCCAAATGTCATATAATTAACAATTACCCAAATAGGAACATCATTATGGTTGTTAGCATAATGTTTTACGGGATTAGCATTTTTTTCCTTTGATTTATTGGATATGATTCTTGATAATTTAGAGATTAAGGTAGTTACCCTTAACAAATCATTTTCTTTATAAGAGTTTGTTTTTAGATAAGCATAAGGAATATTCTTAAATTTTTCTGAGAAATTATACGATAGTATAGATTTAAAATGGTTCTCAGCAACAATGATGTGTTTGAAGAAAGCAAATTTAACTTCTCTATCAAAAAAATGTATATGAGAAATTTCATCAAACAATGTTCCCTCAATATATTTATTTTCATCCATAAATAATTTGCTATATCCATTTATCACATCATAATAGTTATTAGTTAAAAGATATCTTTTGGCTAACTCCTCATCATCAAAGCTTAAGTTACGATTTTTCAGTAAATCGATTTGTTCGTCTAGTGACTTATGTGGTTTCATAAAAACCTCCTATATATAACAAAAACACCCCTCATGAATAATGAGAGGTGTTTTGCGCTAGTAGTCCCCGTAGAGATCCTACTGCTTATCTGTACTCTCATAATATCATTTTTAGAATTAATGTCAAATTTATTATCCTACGATATACTTCTCAAAATCCTCTCTAAATTCATTCTTATACTGAGTAGTATCAGAATAGAATCTCAATCCTAATAATCGGACGTCCTCATTTTCTGATAGTACTTCAATATCATCTCGCTCTAGTAGGGACGTTAAGAAGTCTTCCTTCCACTTATCAGTTAATCTTAAATGATCACCCTTAGGTTCCAAAAAGACCTGGTAAGTGTAATTTTCGTCCTTCATAAAGAGTAAGAAGTCCGGCATAAATCCTCGTACACCATCTACCTCGACAATCTTAATTTTGCGCTCATTCCTGATTAGATAAACGTCATCGTATTTCTTTCTTAATTCCTCAATGTAATCATTCATGAAGTCTATAAACGAATCTTCCAAATTGTTTACAATGGCTTTGTCATAAATGAACCAGTCAAATTGTCTCATAGATCGTGGCTGCTTAACTTCGCTCATATCTGATACGTTTGCATTTACTTTATTCATTTCAACATAGTAGTCATTAACTAATTCTGAAAAGGCAACACCTTCGAATACTGGTGTTCCACGTTCCTTAGAATAGTTCAAACGAATCTTTTTCTCTAAATACTCAAAGAACTGGTCCACCATTTTAAGCTTTTCTGCTGGCTTCAAATCTTCGATACTAATAGAGATGGGAACTGATATTTTCAAAGTGGCTTCACCTAGAAAGTCTGGACTAGTTAAGAAGTCTTTTATGCTAGTCAGTGCAGGGACATAATGTTTGAAGTTATCAAACTTGAAAAATGTATTACGCTGGATTGCTTTTTGCTTATAGACAGGTTCTATCTTCCAGCTTAATATATGCGTATCATAATTCACTTTAGAAATCAGTGATTTACCGTATTGCTGCTCAATAGCAGGCTGGAAACTAATATCATAAGAATTGAATGCACTGTACTTCTCTAATGTATCAAAGTCATCGGTAGTGGTCTGGACTAATTTGTTGATATAAATTTTCCCGTTCTTAAAGATAGGATGCTTCTTAAAATTCGCTTTAATTTTAGCTTCTAAGCGTTCGTAACTGTCTTCCTTCACTTGGATATTCGCTGCTTCCAGGGACTTGTTAAGATTCTTAATATAGGCGTTAGTGTTAATTGTATGGTAGTGAAGAGACTCTAAAGCTTTTAGGTCTGAACCGATTGGATCAAAGCGGCGTTTATAAGACTGTTCCTCTTCGTATTTAAATGGGAAGTACCGTGCACCACGTCCTATTAGTTGAGCTTCACTATCTGTTGTACTTTTAGTAGTGGAGGCTCCTTCGCTCACTCTTACAATGTCAAAGAGGTTTAAAACATCCCAGCCTTCATTAAGCTTAGCTACAGCAAAAATTGTTCGGATAGGGTTGTTTGGTTCCTCCAAACTATTAAGCATCAGAGCATTATCTTCAGATAGAAACTCTTTGCTGTTTGCATTGATGGTTGTCCCTTCAGTAAAGTCCCACTTTAGATCCTGAAGAACATGGCTTAAGTCTATTGATTGATAGTAATGGAACATTTTCCCCCAAATACCTTGATTATGCTGGTAGAGAGAATAACCATAGTTAATAGCCTCAGTTAATTTCTCAAGAGTCAATCCTTGAATCAGTGAAAGTAAAGTTTCATTCGCTTTAACAGACGTTGCTATTTTATTTGATTTGAATAAAATAACAGGCTTGAGAGAAATGTAATTGTCTTGAGCAATATATTTTCGGTATTGACTAAGAAGAACTGCATGAAACATTTTACGTTCATCATCTTCATCTGCACGTAGCAGCATAACGTTTTTAGAATAGCCGTCATTCATGAAGTGCTTCAGGTCATACTGATATACAATCTTATCGCGGTATTTATCAAACAAAACGTCTTTTGTTAAGTCAATAGTTGCCGTAAACTCTAATAATCTGTTTTCTGGATTCAATGATAACAATTTACTTACTGTATTTTCCCAGGTCTTTTCTTCAGCTTCTTTGGTGTTCAGCTTTCTTTTATCACGTTTTGTCAAAGCGTTGATATGGTGTGCTTCGTCTGCCAGCAAGACTACTTTATCTTCTTCAAGAGATTCAAAAGTCAATGAGTTTTCTCTTGGTTCAGTTAGGTCCAAGTGGAGTTTTTGAATGGTAGTCAATTTAAGATAGATTGTATTCTTGTCAGGTAGAATAGGGAAGACATCAACAATTTGAATGTCGACTTTTTCACCATCAATGGTAATACCATCTTTTGTAAACAGGTACTTCGACGAAGAAACATTTGTTAAGTTATCAAACGTTTTTCTAATGATAGCATCTGTATTTACGAAGAAAATAAAGTTCTGCTGGTTCTGCTGCTTAAATAAATACAGCATAGTTGCAGCAAGTACCAATGTTTTTCCTGATCCAGTTGCCATATGGAATAATAAATGATTGAAGCTCATATTGGCATTATCAGATTCCTGTGCAAATATAAAGTGTTCCAGAGCTTCTTGTTGATATGGGCGTAAATCATGCCCTAAATTATCTGTAATGTAACCAGGTATTTCTGGAGGGCTCTGAAAGAGGTTGAATGAATCAGCTATTTTCTTATGAAGTAACTCTTCAGCCAATTTATTCGCCTCCTTGATTATAGAAAGAGTGGTTAAACTGTTTTACTTCTTCAGAAATATCGTATTGAGTATCATCAATTTCTGAATAGTTTAAATACAGTTGGTTCATATCCAGTACATCAATTAAAACTTCTTTCTTTTTATCGAGTGAGAAAGTTGAGAAGTCTTCATCATCAACAGTTACTTTATGCAACTCAACTTTGAAGTTAAGGTATGCAGAGGACTTCATTTCCTCTAGAATGGTTTCTAACTCTTCCTCAGAAGTAATATCGTTCAATTTATCTATATATTGCTGATTCAAACTATCTAATTCAGCATAGACGAAGCTTCCACCGCCTTGCCAGTCTACATCCTTAGAAATACCGCCTTGCTCACCATCAATGACTTTCTGAAGACGAGGAACTGATACAGTATTAATATAATCCATTTGTTCAATACCAATGAACTGACGATTCATTTTCATGGCGACTGCTTGGGTTGTAGAAGATCCCATAAAGAAGTCGAGTACAATATCATTTTCATTAGATCCAATCTGTATAATACGTTGAATTAATTTTTCCGGTTTTGGAGTTGCAAATGCACTATTGCCAAATAACGATTTTATTTCAGCATTAGCTTGTCTAGTTGTACCAGCTTCATCAGTTCCCCAAACGGATTCTACTGCTCTGCCATCTTGATCTGACAAATATATTTTTCTTATGACTCTTGTTTCGTCTTCATTAAATTTTATCTTTCCTTCTTTTAGTTCCTTTTCAAAAGAATCTTTGCTAAATCTCCATCCATTTGCCGGGTGCTTTATTATTTTCCCACTTGGAGTTTTTACGTCATATTGCAAATTAGGTCTCCAGGCAGAATTCCTGACATCTGACGATCTCCATGGGCCCCGGGGATCATTATCAGGATTGCTATAATTAACATTATCTTTTTTTGATCTTGGTAATGTATTCAATATAAACTTATCATTTTTTTTGTATACCAATAGTTCGTTATGGTGTAGTGAAATTTTGTCTAAATAACCTTTACTTTGTTCATTGTTTTTCCAAATTACATTACTTAGATAGTTTGCTCTTCCAAAAATTGAATCACTTAAAACTTTTAGGTAATGCCCTTCGTGGTTGTCGATGTTTATCCAAATCGAGCCATCATCACTCAATAACTCTCTGGCTATCTCTAAACGGTTTTTGATAAAGGATAGCCATGTAGAATGATTAAACTTGTCATTATACTGAAAGCTATCATTACCAGTATTATAGGGGGGGTCTATATAAATCAATTTTACTTTTCCTGCATAACGTTCTTTTAAACTATGTAGAGCCAAGAGATTATTCCCTTTAAGAATCAAGTTCTCATCATCGTTAAATTCAGTAATTTCACGTTCTCCATCTTTGTCATATTTGTTGATATTAGTGAGTACCTTAGGAGAGAAAAGCGTATCAATTTCTTCTTTAGCAATAACATTGTGGTAATAAACTTCTTTTTTACCTTCATCCTCATTAGACATCCCACCTTCTAACACACAATCTTTAAAAGGGAAGTCGAGAACGACATCAGTATTATAGTTAAGATATTTACCATCCGTAGTTAAGCCTATTTCATTACGGTACTTAGTATAGCTATTATCCCAATAATTCTTATATCGTAGCATTTCAATAAATTCATCGACTTTAAAAATAGTCATATCTCCAACGGGAAGAGCATATGTCTCTTTAATTATTTCATTTGATAGTAGAGCAATAATCACTGATTCATCATATTTTCTTAGATCCTCTATGACTTTGTTTTTTAGTAGTGTTTCGTCATCCCAATATTCAGGAAAATCAGAAAGTATAGTCTTAATGTTGCTTATAAGTGTTGTTTGAATTGATGATGTCATGGAAAGTCTCCTTAAATAAATTTGTTCAGTAAAAATTATTTTAACTATTTGCAAAAAAATATTATATAATTGTTTAGTACACTAGTACAATCTTACGGTAAATTAAGTAGACCTACAATAAGATAATTAATTTATACATTTCTTTATTATAAAATCGTTTAGCAAATAGTTCATAGTTCAATTTATTTGATTGCATCTTTGTAAATGTCTATGAAATAAAAGAGAAGAGGCCCTAAATGAATCGTCTAGAGTTAGAAAAAATATTTTTTGAACAGGGTGATATAATAATAAAAGCTTATTATAAAAATAATATATTATAAGATTAGTGATTTCTGATAATGATACTAGCTTAGTTAAAATCTTATAACAATATTTTACTTATACTTCTGCAATTTGACTAATCGGTTCAGTTAAAACCTATCCCCTTGAAAACTTTTTAAGTTTTTATAAAGTATGATTTATTCAGATATGCTAGTATATTAATTAATGAACTCTATTGTGTGCAATATTCTAGTCTATACAGAGTAATCAATCTTTATGGTTCATTAATATCTATAGAAATTTTTACGTTCTCTTGATTTAATTTTAACTAGGTTAAGATACATATATATTAAAAGGATGTGTTAGTTATAAAATTTGTAGATAACAGAATTTATCGGGAAAAAAATGGCGAGATTATTAAAGCTAAAACTGAAATTTTAGACGGTAAAGGAAATACTTACAAGGTAGTTATTGTTGAAGGTATGAGAGTAAAAGTTGTACCTTTAAATTCGAATAAGAAGCGGAACAGGGATAGAATAGGAGTAGTTACTGGATTTACGGAACAATATGAAGGGGTAAGAGCTAAAGTCCAATTTGAAGATACTAAGGGTATTGGAAAAATAGTAATGCAAGAGATAGAGATAATAAAATAAGTCCTTCCGGTCTCACAAAATCTCCACGTTCCAACGAGGCACAGGGCTGGCAATAACAAATACCAAGATGTCTTTTCAGATTTTCATTAAGATTAGACATATCTACCCCAGGGTTTAATGTTACGGTTTTGACTAGAGCAGAAACTGCTTTGCCTAGCCTAAGTGCTCTTGGAGGGATTGTTAGACTCGTAATGAGACCTTCGGTATGCGAGATAATCTTTCTAGCAAGTAGATACTCTGAGTTCTTATAATTCCGTTATTTATCCAAATATAAAAGCATGTCGTACTGGTAATGTTATAGGTATCGAAAAAGCTTTGCGCTGTAGTAAAAACGACAACTACACCCGGAGACTATTTACCGCTAGGTATCTTCTAGTTAGCGTACTCAATTAATGATTCCCTTTCTAACGCGTCCATTTATCGCCGGCCACAGCTCAATCGATCTCTACAATAAGCTGATTGGACAAGTCGTATCATTTCATTAGATAATGTGCTTATAAGTTTTACCGTTTTACTTTTAAGACTTGAGCTGGATAATTTTTTCACATTTAGCGTCATTAACTAATCGTAGGAAACATGCAACTAATCGCCACGGTAATATATTTGTTTAAATTGTTATGTCTTCAAAATTGCTAATTATACCTAATTTAAAAAACAAAAGTGTTTCTACTTATTTAATGATTTATTGTTGCAAGAGTGCCTCATACTATTTCATCCTGTATATTGAAAGTTAGCTCCAAAAGCTAATTTTACTAATAAAACCATCTTTATTATTTAGATTAATCAAATAAAGCTAAACAGTTTTAAACTGATAGACGTTCCAAAATACTTCGTTTTAGTTACTACAACATACTATTAGAGTTGCCAATAGTGAAGACTCACCTAATCTTAGTGGTTGTTGATTCTGGAATATACGTACATTAATAATTAAAATGTATGATTCAGTTTAAGAAAGCGAGAATCAAAAATTTTATTTTGATAAGAAATTCAAGGTCTTAATAGACACGTAAAGTAATCAGGTGTTAGAAAAATTTGATTATATATTTCAAAGGTGTAAAATATATCTGAACTTAAGAAATAAATATATACCTGAACAATTCATACTTTTCGTTGAAACATGTGCCAACTGCCTAACGGCAGCTTAAATTTACTTTTTCATTTTCACCTGTTAAGTGATGAAAAAAGAACCCCATTCTGATATGGTAAAGGTGTCTA
>NZ_BAAGPH010000131.1:0-17619 GCF_054784355.1 Alkalibacterium psychrotolerans
CGGCATTCAAAGAAATTTTGATTGGAAATCAGTCAAACCAAGAACAAATTGCTGCGTAATTTCTTTGGTGAGGGTTAATCCGATAGGATTGTGAAGCATTTATTAGGGTGCGAAACTTGAGTATTAAGTATACCAAACATTTCCGGATATTTGGACTATTTTACTAAATGAATGCTATAATTTAAAAGTCTCTAGCGAATAATCTATGATATAAGCACATTCAAACCACTGCTTTGTAAAGGAGAAAACTATGACTAACAAGCTGACTCTGCCGTCTTTACCTCACTCGCTACCGGTAGTAACCTTCCAGGATATCTTTGATCCCGAAGACCCTTACGTAGAACAAGTAGAAATCGCTGACTGCGCCATTTCAATAGAAGATTGTCGTCTATTAGAATTCAAGTCAGTCCGCTTCACACGCGTTCAGTTTGACCAGCTCACACTGGACCGATCTTACTTCCTGAACGTAGAGTTTAATGCCTGTGATCTCATTACTGCTCAATTGACAGAAAGCACCTTGAAACAGGTCGTATTCAGGAAATGCCGCTTGAACGGCCTTTTACTTAGCGAGTCCACATTAATGCATGTTTCTTTTGATGATTGCATGATGCACCTATCAAGTTTTGGCTACACTAAATTTGATAGGGTTTTACTTGACCAATGCAAGCTTATGGAAACCGACTTCCTGGACTGCAAGCTCAAGCACGTTCGCTACAGCAACTGTCAACTAGATGGATCTGCCTTTAACCGGACGTCACTGAACGGGATAGATATCTCTACGTGTGAATTCGACTCACTCAAAATCAGTCTCACTGAAATTCAAGGGGCAATAGTCAACCAGTCGCAGGCACTAGGCTTTTTGGATTTACTCAACCTTACTATTAAAGACACAAGCTAAAAAAGTAGACCGCAGACAATTATTTTGCCTTCGGTCTACTTTTTGCTTTAATTTTTAGTTAACTTGAGTGAACTGAAATCGGCATATCCTGTTTCTTCATTCTCTGATGTTGCATAAACGCCCATCGTACAGCCGACAAAACCGCCGGCAACTTTAGTACTTAAGTAGTGCGTATCTACATTTTCAGCGATGGTTATTTCTCTTTCACCTACTAAAATAGTCCCTCTAAGGCTTTGATTTTCACCTTGAAGTTTGAGTTCGAATTTGTCTCCGGTCAGTGGCTCGGAACCGATGACTTCGTCTTTTCCGTCCAGCGTTCTTATCAGTCGAGCCTCTTTACTTCCTTCGTTAGTTGTAACAACCAACCGGATGGCATAGCGGTCGTTTTGCATTACCGCCAGCCCTGCTTCTTCTTTAGCCTTTAATGCAGTTTCCATTTCTACAGTGAGGGTATAATCCATAGACGGTTGCCTTAAACCAACATAACTAGGAGACGCCTGGTCTTTAAGTGTATAAGTTGATGGATACAACCGTAACCAGCCTGCCCTGCTTTCTCTGTCATAATGTGCCCATTCGGGATTGCGCAGATAGACAAAAGCCGGGTGGGATTCATGTAGTGGGTAGCTCTCCAATTTTTCATGTTCGCTGAGCGCTAGTTCATGTTCCTGTTCGTCCAGCAGTTTCCCTTCTCCCGGGTTAATGACAGGCCAGCCATCTTCCCACTCTACTTTGGCCAGGAAGGTTTCTCTGCCTAGGTTATCATAGCCATTGAACTGGCGACTGGCAAGGCAAGTCAAGTACCACTTACCGTCCGGCGTTTCCACCAAATCGCCGTGCCCGACGTTATGGATCGGATACTGATTGCCTAAATGGCGATGGGTTAGAATCGGATTGTTTTTATTTCCGATGTAAGGACCGTCGATTGATTCGCTGCGGGCAATTGTTATGGCATGGTTGAACCCCGTTCCACCTTCGGCAATCATCAGGTAGTAATACCCGTCTTTCTTGTAAATATGCGGTCCTTCCGGCCAGATGGCCTCTCTCAATGCGCCTTTCCATAACTTGGTGCTGACACCGATTAACTGCATAGTTTCCAGATCAAGTTCCTGTAACCAGACTTCCCAGTCGCCATTGTAGTCAGCACCTCGTGGATTTTCACGTGTACCGACATAATAACAGCGGCCATCTTCATCAAAGAATAGACTCGGATCGATTCCTGGTGCACTATCCAGGAAATAAGGGTCAGACCAGTCACCAGCAGGATCATCCGTTTTAACTAAAAAGTTCCCGCCATTAGTGACGTTCGTGGTTACCATATAAAAGGTCCCGTCATGGTATCTAATGGACGGCGCAAATATTCCTTGTGAATGAGCCGCTCCTAGCAAATTGAGCTGTTCTTTTCTATCCAGAATATTTCCGATCTGTTTCCAGTTCACCAAATCTTTACTGTGGTAGATGGGAACACCCGGGAAATATGCAAAGGTTGATGTAACTAGATAATAATCGTCTCCTACCGCACAGACTGACGGGTCGGGTGAGAAACCTTCTATGATTGGATTATTAAAAGTGTGCATTAACAAACTCCTCTTTCAATAGTCTCTCATCGTTTTTCCTCATTATTTAATGTACTGAACTGCGGATTTCTCCACTTCAAGCATATCGCTGTAGCGGTCCATAAAGGATCTAAAGTTCTTCTGTCCTTCTTCACTTGGCTCAACTGTCTCAGCTTTTTGGCTGCTGAAGACTTTAGTGGACAAATAATCTTCCAGCTTTTCATTCTCGTCTTTGTTTGCAGCATAAGCAGCGAGCAATGCCATCCCCCAAGGACCACCTTCTCCCGCACTTTCCATAACAGAAACCGGAACAGTCAGGGCATCAGCCATCATCTGCTGGCCGACCTGCTTCGTCTTGAAAAATCCGCCGTGACCCAAGAGCTGATCAATACTGACGTCTTCTTTCTGAATCAGAATATCCATTCCCAATTTCAAAGTAGCTAAAGCAGAATAAATATGGGTGCGCATGAAGTTAGCTAGATTCAACGTGCTGTCCGGCATCTGAATAAACAACGGACGTCCCTCTTCCAATCCGGTTATCGGTTCGCCGGAATAATAGTTGCAGCTCATCAGTTGACCATTATCTGCATCTGCCTCCAGCGCTTTGTTAAAGAGCGTCGTAAAGAGTTTCTCGCTTGAAACCTCAAACCCTAACGTTTCCACCAGTTCGTTGAACAAGCGTGCCCAGGCATTAATGTCTGTCGTAAAATTATTGCAGTGAACCATCGCAGTCGGTTTGCCCGTCGGCGTGGTGACCATATCGATTTCCTCATAGTAGTTCGATAAGCTATTTTCCAGAACCAGCATGGCAAATACAGATGTCCCAGCCGAAACGTTTCCTGTACGTTCAGCTACTGCGTTGGTTGCGGCCATTCCCGTACCGGCATCACCCTCCGGTGGACATAATAAAGCGTTTGGCTGCAAAGTTCCTGATGGATCAATGAGTCGGGCACCTTCATCGGTTAGTTGACCGGCAGATTCACCTGCTGATAAGGTTTCTGGTAAGATATCCAGCAGTGACCATTGTTTATCAATTGAATCTATTTTTTTATCATAAGCATTGACCATTTCCTGGTTATACTGTCCAGTATTACTGTCAATCGGGAACATCCCAGATGCTTCTCCAATACCAAGCGCCTTAACTCCTGTCAATCTCCAGTGTACATAACCAGCAAGGGTCGTCAGAAAATTAATGTCTTTTACGTGTTCTTCTTCATTTAAGATAGCTTGATGCAAATGAGCAATACTCCAGCGTTGAGGAATATTAAAGGAGAAGAGTTCGGTCAGTTCTTTTGACGCTATTTCTGTCGTCGTATTACGCCATGTGCGGAATGGTGTGAGTAGATTTCCTTCAGCATCAAACGGCAGATAACCATGCATCATGCCTGAGAAGCCCATAGCATCAATTTCTGTCAATTTTTCATCGAAGCGTGCGGTATAATCCTCTGCAAGCTGCTTGTAGGCAGTTTGAAGCCCCTTCCAAACTTCATCAATAGCATACGTCCAGTATCCTTCTTCCAGTTTGTTTTCCCAGTCATATGCCCCACTTGCTATTTGCTGATGGTTTTCATTAATCAAAACGGCTTTAATCCGTGTCGAGCCGAATTCAATTCCGAGTATTTTCTTTGTTGTGTTTGTTTGTTGTGCATTCAACATTTAATCACCCTTTACTCTTCACTAAATAGGAGATACTCTTACAGCGAGCATCTCCTACTGTTAATTAATCTATTAGAAAGGTTTCCAAATCGACGAGTTTAGCCCAATCTAGAATAACATCTTTATTTAGCGCTAAGGTTGCGACTGTATGGTGCCCGCCACCCGCTTCAATCCATTTTTTAATGCTTGTCTTAAAGTCAGGTTTTGGCTTCCAAATAACACGAGCTACCGGTAGGTTCGGTGCTTCTTCTTGCGGCGTCACAGCTTCAAAAGTATTAACCATCAAGCGGTAATGCGTACCCAAGTCAAGCATGGAAATAGCGAAACCTTCTCCAGCTTTACCGTCAAAAACAAGACGGGCAGGGTCTTCTTTATCACCAATACCTAGAGGATTCACAACGACTTTTGGTTTTGTTTCTGCAAATGTTGGATCCACTTCAAGCATGTGTGACTGAACAATATACTCATCACCTTTAGTAAAGTTATAGGTATAGTCTTCCATAAAGCCGGTTGACTGATTATCCGTCATAACTTTAACAAGACGGTCCAGCGCAGCAGTCTTCCAGTCGCCTTCTCCAGCAAAGCCATAACCTTCAGCATTTAAACGCTGAACAGCCATACCAGGGAGTTGCTTCATGCCATGCAGGTCTTCGAAGTTTGTGGTAAAGGCTGTATAGCCTCCTTTTTCAAGGAACCGACGCAAGCCAATTTCGATTTTAATCTGTTCTTTGACATGTGATTCGTAAAAGTCTGCATCATTATCGCCCGGATCCATGTCGTAAAGAGACTGACATTCTTCGTAAGTAGACTGGATATCTTCATCGCTTACTTGGTCCATCTCTTCAACCAGGTCCCCAATACCAAAGTAGTCAACAGTCCAGCCGAACTGAATGGCTGCTTCAACTTTGTCGCCTTCAGTGACCGCTACGTTACGCATGTTGTCTCCGAAACGCGCCACTTTAATGGCCTGAGATTCAGCAAAACCGACTGCTGAACGCATCCAGTTGCTGATTTCTTCGTGGACTTCAGGGTCCTGATAATGACCGACAACCACTTTATTATTCTTCTTCAGTCGCGCGTTGATAAAGCCGTATTCACGGTCACCATGAGCACTCTGGTTCAAGTTCATGAAGTCCATATCAATGGTTTTCCAAGGCACTTCTTTATTGAACTGCGTCGATAAGTGCAGCAGCGGTTTTTGAAGGAGTTTAGTTCCCGGAATCCACATTTTTGCTGGAGAGAATGTGTGCATCCATGTAATCACCCCGGCTACTTCATCCTGATAATTGACGTCTTTCATAACCGTTTTAATTTCATCAGCAGTGGTTACCAGTGCTTTAAATTTGATTGGAAAAGCAAAATTACCTTCTTCATTTAACGCATCTGCAATCTCTTTCGCATGGCTCTTCACTTCTTCCAGAGCCTCCGGTCCATATAAATGCTGACTTCCGACTACAAACCAGAATTCTTTTTTTGCTATTTTTAACATACTCTATTTCCTCCAAACAATTTATTGACCGTAGTAAGCGTCTTTTCCGTGTTTTCTCAAATAATGTTTATCGAGTAACGCCTGATCCATTCGTGAACTCTGATTACTCAGCATTAATCCGTGATAAGTCATTTGAGCAACCTGCTCGAGAACAACTGAATTATGCACCGCGTTAAGCGGATCAGTTCCCCAGGTAAAAGGACCATGATCGTTTACTAAAACGCCCGGAATCTGATTCGGATCAATTGACCGGTTTTTAAATGTATTGACAATAACAGTACCCGTCTGTTTTTCGTAGTCTGTCTCAATTTCATCCTGTTTCATTCGTCTAGTGCAGGGGATGTCCCCATAAAAATAATCCGCATGAGTCGTTCCGGCAGCAGGTATGTCCGAGCCAGCCTGAGCAAAACTCACGGCCCATGGCGAGTGCGTGTGTACAACACCACCGATGTCTTTAAACTGCTTATAGAGTTCAATATGTGTTGCGGTGTCGCTTGAGGGTTTCATCTCACCTTCTACTACTTTGCCGTCAAAATCCACGACAACCATATTTTCAGGAGATAAAGCTGAATACTCCACCCCGCTAGGCTTGATGACAATGTAGTTGTTTTCTCGGTCAATCCCACTGACATTTCCCCAAGTAAAGACAACGAGATTGTGTTCAGGTAAAGCCATATTGGCTTCGTAGACTTGTTGTTTTAGTTCTTCCAGCAAATGCTTCACTTCCTATCTAGAAATCATTTCTTCCAAGTCATTTATTTTATTCCGTTAAATGGTACGTACATGTCAGTCTAGTAAGATAGTTAATCTTACATTCGAATCTACTGTGACTGAGCAGACGTACTGGTGTTTATATTTTTTGTGGAATTTCTAATGATTAAATTAGGTTCGAAGATGTGCGACTTGATTGCTTTTCCACTTTCGACAGCTTCAACTATACTTCTAGCAGCTTGCCTTCCCAGCTCTTCTTTAGGGTGTTTGACTGAAGTCAATTTCACTGTTGGATGAACTGTACTATATAGACTGTCATCATGGCTAACTACAGAAATATTTTCCGGACATTTTAAGTTTAATTTATCCATCTCTTTTATTAGCATGACCGCGACTTCATCGTTATAGCATACGAAGGCAGTTGGAATGTCTTTAGTCTCAAGCATGATATGAATGAGAGCAGGCAAGTCTTCCTTTGCCTCAGTATCATACCGCAAAATAAAATCGTTAGAGAAAGTCATTTTCGCATCATAGAGGGCTTTTAAATAGCCTTTTAATCGATTTTTACCTTGCAGGTCATCTGATTTAGTTATAATACCTATATTAGTATGCCCTTTATCAATCAAGTGCTCTGTAGCCATCTTTCCTGATTCTTGATCATTTAGCGCCACCACCGGTAAATCCAATTCTTCATAAGAGGCATTAAGCATAACTAATGGCGTTTTGCTTTCAGCTAAGCTCAAATAGTAATTCAAGTTAGGATTCATCAAATTACTTTTTGTCGGCTCCACTATTAAGCCATCCACGTTTTGTTCTATCATACTTTCGAGAGAGCGTTTCTCATTTTCAACATTATTTCTTGTACTTGATAACATTAGTGAGTAATCATGCTTTGACAACTCTTCTTCAATTCCTCTAATGATAGAAGGAAAAATGTAATCAGATAGATAGGTGGTGATGACTCCAATAGTTTTGTTTCCACTGCCAATCTGTTTTGTTTTATAAAGATCACTGACATACGTACCTGACCCCTGTTGTTTAACAAGGTAGCCATCATTTACACACTCGGATATTGCCTGCCTTATGGTATGTCGACTCACATTGAATTGTAGTCTTAATTCAGCTTCAGAAGGGATTTTAGCTCCTAAACTATAGTCTTCAGATATAATTTTTTTCTGTATTTCATTTTTAATCGCAATGTATTTCGGTTCATTTTGCATAATCCCACTCCTAAACGCTTAATTACTCCCATTATATAACAATTCAAATCCTATTGGTATGATTAGCTATTAACTAGCAGACAGGATATATCTTTGTGATCTGATTATTTATAACCAAAGACTAACAGGAGTCTTTGGTTATAAATGAGTTTATTTTCGTTTGTTTTTATTTAAGATATCGAATGCAACAGCACCTAGTAATACGAGTGCTTTAATTGCCTGCTGCCAGTCAATACCGACACCAAGAATTGACATTCCATTATCTAGTATACCCATGATTAACGCACCAATCAGCGCACCAATAACAGTTCCGGCACCACCAGTTAATGAAGCTCCACCGATTACTGCCGCCGCGATGGCATCCAGTTCGAATAACTGACCAGCTTGAGGCGTTGCCGCATTCAATCGACCAGCAAAGACTAGACCAGCCACAGCTGACAAGACTCCCATATTAACGAAGACCCAGAATTTGATTTTCTGTGTTTTAACACCTGATAATTGTGCTGCTTTTTCATTCCCACCAATTGCATAAACGTGTCTACCGCTAATCGTACGCTTTGTAAAGAATCCATAAGCTAGAATTAAGGCAACAAGTAAGAATAAGACAAAAGGTACACCTGCATAAGATGACAGTCTTTCGGTAAAGGCCGCTATAACTAATGAAACCCCTACTAGCTTGGCAATAAAGAGGCCGTTGCTTTCTACAGAAATATTAAGATCTTTGTTCTGCTTTCTTTTGTTTACTTCTAAAGCAATAAAACTGACTACTGCAATGATACCTATCACGATAGTGAGCAAGTGATACTCTCCACCATTTAGCCAGTCATCTAGAAAACGCGAGCTGACAGTTCTGAATTCTGGTGGAAAAGGCGCAAGTGTGCGTCCACCTAATGTAACCATCGTTAACCCTCTGAACAGCAACATACCTGCCAACGTTACAATGAATGCCGGTATTTTCATATACGCAATCCAGAAACCATGCCAGGCACCTATTAACCCACCAAGGGCTAAAGAAATCGGCACAGCAATGTACATTGACATATCATAATTAATCATTAACACTCCGGCTACTGCCCCTACAAATGCAGCAACAGAACCAACTGACAGATCAATTTCACCTGTAATAATAACCAGCACCATACCTATAGCAAGTATAATGATATAACTGTTCTGCATAATGATATTTGTGACATTAAGCGCGGATAATGATGTACCACCAGTTAAAAATGAAAAGATTAGAATAAGACCCGTTAAAGCAATGACCATTCCAAACTTTTCTAAATTCTGTGTTATAAGTTTCTTAATTTCCTTCACTTTCACTACCCCCGTCTGAAGTCATGTACGTCATTAATTTTTCCTGTTCAGCTTCTGCTATTGGAAACTCTCCAGTAATTTTTCCGAATGACAGCGTGTAAATTCTGTCGCATATCCCTAGCAGTTCAGGTAATTCAGATGAAATAACCAGAATGCTTTTTCCTTGAGCAGCTAGATCATTAATCAGCTTGTAAATCTCATTTTTCGCACCCACGTCTATTCCTCGTGTAGGTTCATCCAGAATAAGGACTTCCGGATTAGTGAAAATCCATTTGCCAAGAACAACTTTCTGCTGATTACCCCCACTTAAATTAACTACTTTCTGCTCAATCGTAGGAGCTTTGATATTCAGTTTCTCTTTGTATTCTTTTCCTACTTCAGTTTCCTTGTGGCGATTTATAGTAAATTTCTCTTGCAGCTCGGACAAGTTGGCCAGGCTGATATTTTGCTTGATTGAATCCTCAAGTATTAGCCCGTACTCTTTTCTATCCTCAGAAACGTAGGCCACACCATTTTTAATTGCTTCACTGACGTTTGGCAAAGAGACCTCTTTACCATTAATACTAACTTGTCCGTCAATATATTTACCGTATGATCGGCCAAAAATACTCATCATCAATTCGGTACGTCCAGCTCCCATTAGACCTGCAATACCTACTACTTCACCACTTTTAACATTTAAACTGGCCTTTTCGATAATGTTTCTATCCGCTATTGTCGGATGGCCCAGTGTCCAATTTTTAATTTCAAATTTAATATCACCGACTGCATTGTTACGTGAAGGGTATAGGTCGGACAAATCGCGTCCAACCATTCCCTTTATAATTCGATTTTCTTTTAGTTCTTCATTCTTAAGAGTTTCTATAGTCTGACCATCTCTCAGTATGGTAATATTATCCGCTACTGCGAGTACTTCTTTTAACTTGTGTGAAATAATAATTGATGTAATGCCTTGCGCTTTGAATTCTTTCAAAAGCTGAAGTAACTTTTCGGATTCTCTTTCGTTTAATGCAGCTGTTGGTTCATCTAAAATAAGCAATTTAACATCTTTAGAAAGAGCTTTGGCAATTTCTACTAACTGCTGCTGCCCAACTCCGATTTGTGAAATCAAATCATCAACTTCTGCTTTTAACCCTACTCGGCTAACTAGCTCTTTCGCTTTGAAAGTCGTTTTTCTCCAGTCAATAAAACGATTCTTTGTCTGTTCGTTTCCTAAGAAAATATTTTCTGCAACTGTTAATTCCGGAATCAGTGCCAATTCCTGGTGGATGATAACAATCCCTTTTTCTTCACTGTCGTTAATCGTATTGAACTGTGATTCGTTACCTTCGTAGATAATATTACCTGAATAGGTGCCATGTGGATGCACACCACTCAAAACTTTCATTAACGTTGACTTTCCGGCACCATTTTCACCTACTAATGCATGTATTTCGCCTTCCATCACTTCAAAATTAACGTTGTCCAGTGCTTTTACCCCAGGAAATTCTTTAGTAATATTCTCCATTTTTAAGATTGGCTTACTCATCATATCATCTCCAGAGACTTTTATTCTATTTCTTCTTCTTCATCACGATCGATGTATCCAGATTCGAATAATACTTCGTCAATATTATCGATATCTACGGATACAGGTTCCTCAAGATAAGCTGGCACAACCCTTACATTGTTGTCATATGTTTCAGTGTCATTTACTTCAGGTTCTTCTCCATCAACAATGGCTTCAACCATGTCTACTGCTCGTTCTGCTAATTCACGAGTGTCTTTGAATACTGTCTGAGTTTGTCCACCTTCAAGAATGGATGCTGCTGTAGCAACATAGGCATCTTGTCCAGTAATGATTGGCAATGGTCTTTCGTCAGTACCGTATCCTGCACTTTCGAGTGCTGAAATAACAGCTAAGCTGATTCCATCATATGGTGAAAGAACCGCATCAAGATTTTCACTTCCATAATTTGAACTTAAAATATTATCCATACGAGACTGGGCTTCTGCTCCGTCCCATCTTAAAGTGGCTGCCTGACTGAAATCTGACTGTCCACTTTGTACAACTAAATCTCCGCTTTCAATATAAGGCTCTAGCTCTGACATAGCTCCATCCCAGAAGAAGTAAGCATTATTGTCATCAGGTGATCCGCCGAACAACTCGATGTTATATGGACCGCCGTCCCCATTCTCTAAATCTAGTGCTTCTACAATATACCCACCTTGTAATTCACCAACACCAAAGTTGTCAAATGTAGCATAGTAGCTGACCTGTTCATGGTTCATAATTAATCGGTCATATGCTATAACAGGAATATCTAGATTTTCAGCCTGGTCTAAGACATCCGTCAAAGCTTCCCCATCAACAGCTGCGATGATTAAAATATCAACACCTTGAGTAATCATGTTTTCGATTTGAGATAGCTGATTTTCAACAACATTCTCTGCATACTGTAAATCTGCTTCATATCCACGTTCTTCTAATAATGAAACCATATTGTTACCGTCTTCAATCCATCGTTCAGAACTTTGTGTCGGCATTGAAATACCTATTGTCGGATTATCGATTGCATCTCCATCTCCGCCATTTCCACATGCTGCCAAAAACAGTGCTGTAAAAGCGATTACTAAAATTTTCATTATTTGTTACCCCCAAAGTATAGTTTGTTTACTGATTAAAGCGACTTGATCCGACTACCCTCCTTTAATTGCTATAGTTATACGTACCTATTATAAGTAAAACCAGTATACACCTACTAAAAATTACTAAAGCAACCGATTTCATTTAAAAGTAGTACGTACCTTTTGATAAATTCACTATACCACCACTTACTCATGCGTGCAAGCGTTTACTTAAAATTTCATCTGTTTTTTTATTTTTCAGCCTTAAATTCCTTTAATAATAGGGATTTGAGGTATCTTTATCTAAATGAAAGTGCTACACTTTTCTTTGTGTCAAGTTTTAATTGCAAAGGAAGATGCTCTATGGTAAATACCATTACATTAAAAAATCCCGCTTCAGCTAAACGTTACTTATTTATGATAACCTGGCCTATTTTTATCGAAGTATTTCTGCAGATTCTGATGAAGCTGACCGACGTATTCATGCTCAGTTTTGTATCCGATCAGGCAGTCGCAGCTATTGGCGTTGTAAATCAGCTGATGACTTTTATGTTTGTCCTCTTTAACTTTACCGCGATGGGTGCCGGGGTCGTGGTCTCCCAGTATGTTGGCGCCAATGATAAAGAAGGGGTCAAAAACACTATCGCTAGTGCCATTACGATTAATTTGATTTTCGGATTAGGCGTTAGTCTGTTTGTCGTGCTGAACCGTCACTTCTTACTGAACCTGTTTTCTCTGGAACCAGAACTCTATGCTTACGCAAGTAGTTACGCTTTGATTGTCGGCTCTGCCCTTTTTGCCCAGGCGATGATTTTAACTATATCCTCTTTGCTTCAGGCGATGGGACACACGAAAGACGTGATGGCTTCAGTGCTGATAATGAATGTGCTGAACGTTTTTGGTAATTATGTGCTGATATTTGGTGCCCTCGGCTTTCCACGTATCGGTGTGACCGGTGTTGCCATTTCTACCGCTACTGTTCGAATTCTAATTATGCTGGGTATGTTTGTGCTGTTGACTAAGCGAATGCCTGTCAAGATGTCGCTGGGCTCTTTTTTCAAGTTAAAAAAAGAGTACACACAGAAGATACTCAATATCGGTGTGCCTTCGGCCGGTGAACAACTGTCTTATAACGTGAGCCAGCTGGTTCTGACGGTTATGATTACAACATTAGGTGCGACTGCCCTGGCAACACGTGTCTACTCACAGAATTTTATGTCGGTACTAGTTATTTTCTCTTTATCTATTGCAAAAGGCATGCAGATTTTCATCGGCCAGCTGGTCGGTGCCAAGAAGCAGGATGAAGCGTATGAGTATATGTTTATGGGCTTCAAATTTGCCGGTCTGGTTACCATCATTATCGGCAGTATCTTCGCTTTATTTGGCCAGCAGATCTTCAGTTTTTTCACAAATGATCCCAGCCTGATTGCTCTCGGATCAACCATTATGATTATTGAGCTCTTCCTGCAGCCGGCACGCACAAGTAATCTGGTCATTATCAGTGCGCTAAGGGCCGCTGGAGACGCCAAGTTCCCCGTGATGATTGGCGTAACAGTCATGTGGGGCGCCCTCGTTCCCTTGGCCTATCTGTTCGGTATTGCCTTAGGCTTTGGTCTCCCGGGCATCTGGATGGCCATGCTGTTTGATGAATGGATTCGCGGCAGCCTGATGTTCTTCCGCTGGAAAAAGAAGCGCTGGATGAACAAGCGACTCGTTCCGGGTAAAATTTAATTGAGTAAGATGAAGCACCCTTGCGTATGATGCAAGGGTGCTTTTTTCGAGACAACTTTACTGCTGGAACCGACTTACTTGTTTCAAAACAGACCTACTCGATAGGAGTTTTCACTGTGAGAGTAAAAACTCCTATCGATTTGCTTTATTCGGCATGAGTTTTCTGTTTTCAGCACAATATTCCTTTCGATTAGCCGCTAATCGGTATAACTCTGTCGCTCATCCTCTTTAAAGACACCCCTAAAACAAGTAGTATAAATTCTAACAAGGAACAATCAGCGGTCGCTGATTGAACAGCTTATCACCCCTTTTTCGGAAGCTATGTATCAGAAAAAAAACGACCAATCAGACTATTTAGCCTGATCGGTCGTTTTTGTCTATTTAATTAACCTTCAGCGATTGTAGTCACTAGATACTGGTTAAGAATTCCTTTAATAACTTCAACATTTCCAGATTCGTTTTCGATCTTATCTAGACCTAGAGCGTAGTCCTGAAGTTTCTTGAAGTCTGTGTTTCCATCAACGATGTCTTTTCCGATACCGTTGTTGAATGAGCTGTAACGCTTGTCAAGAATGCTGTCAATCGCTTTGTCATCAATCATGCGCTGAGCGACTTTAGCACCTAAAGCAAAGCTATCCATACCAACAATATGCGCTTTGAATAAATCTTCAGGTTTGAATGATGTACGACGAACTTTAGCATCAAAGTTCAATCCACCTTTTTCAAGTCCACCATTCTTAAGAATTTCATACATAGCTAGTGTTGTAGCGTACAAGTCTGATGGGAATTCATCCGTATCCCATCCTAGATGTGGGTGACCTTGATTGGCATCAACTGATCCTAGCATGCCGTTAATACGTGCATAGTGTAATTCGTGTTCGAAGCTGTGTCCCGCAAGTGTTGCGTGGTTCGCTTCAATATTAAATTTAAATACGTCTTGCAAACCGTACTTCTGCAGGAAGGCGAAACCGTGAGCCACGTCAAAGTCATACTGGTGAGAAGTAGGCTCTTTCGGTTTTGGTTCAATAAGGAATTGAGCATCGAAGCCAATTTCTTTCGCATAGTCATTAGCCATGTGGAAGAAACGTGCCAGGTTGTCCAGTTCTAGACCCATGTTAGTGTTCAATAAGCTTTCGTAACCTTCACGTCCGCCCCAGAACACATAACTTTCTGAACCTAAACGTTTTCCGACTTCCAGACCTTTTTTCACTTTAGCAGCTGCATAAGCAAATACATCAGCGTTATTTGAAGTAGATGCACCGTGAACGAACATTGGATTAGTAAAGTTATTTACTGTATTCCAAAGCAATTTCACTTTGCTGTCTTTCATATAGTCTTCCATCATGTCGACAATAACATCCTGATTAGCTAATGTTTCTTTTAGGTTGCTGCCTTCAGGGGCAATATCAAAGTCGTGGAAACAGAAATATGGAACGCCTAATTTATCGAAAAACTCAAATGAAGCATCTACACGTGCTTTAGCTTTTTCCATTGGATCAGAATACTTGTCCCATGGACGCTGAGCAGTTCCAACACCAAATGGATCGGATAAATCTTCAGTGAATGTATGCCAGTAGGCAACACCAAATCTAAGTAATTCCTCCATTGATTTTCCGTTGATTTTTTCTTCAGGGTTGTAAAATTTAAATGCCAAAGGATCTTTTGACTGAGCGCCTTCGTATTTAATTTTACCAATATTGTCAAAATATGCCATATATAATAATTCTCCTCTCACTTTTTGTGATATTGTTAGTTGGTTTAACTTACAAACCAACAATACATTATTGTGGAAACGGTGTCAATACATTTTATTAAAATACTCCTATTTTTAATACTAGCACGCTGTTAAGCGTTTTGAAAGCGTTATATTACTGTGTGTGCTATACTTAATATAGAATTTAGAAAGGAGTCGATGTATTTATGCAAAATGATCCATCAACTGCAGGAAACCCTAGACTACCTGCTGATGCAGAAGCAGCGAAAAAAACTAAGGAAGGCGCTGTAGGCGCAGATCAGGAGCGTACCGAGGGAGAACTTGAAAAAAGCGAACGTGAAAAAGAGCAGGATTCACATCCTGAAGACAAAAAGCCATTCAACTTAGATAATGTTGATGACCTTGAGGAATCTAAAAAAGGTGAAAAAGAAGATTAATCCCTTCTTCTTGCTCCCATTTGAAATTTAAAATGGGAAAAGCGAAGTCCAGCCCGGTTGTAGCCACACCGAGCTGGACTTTTTATCGTATGTTAAATTAATTTAAAGGATAAATGAAAGGCAGCAAAGGAAGTTTAGTAACTGAATCATAAAAGGAGCCTTTTGGATCATTTCTCCATGCATACCTGATTGACTCGATGTCATGCTTGTCACCAGTCTGCTGAGCTAAAGGAATAATTAGCTGATCGCCATGGTACTCAAAATTACTGACTAAAACCCACTCTTCTTCTTGTTTTATTTCCAGTTCAGGCTGTTGTTCTGAGACAAGCAAGTCGCCTTTCAGTCCCCTCATACTCAAGATCATGCAGTCTGTATGTGATTCAACCTTTTCAACTTCTAAATTTTCATAGGCCGGTCCAAGTTCATACTCATTATGAAGCGAAATATGTGCCAACCGCTGAGCCAGTGTCTTTTTATCATGCGGATGGAGCTCATTTGACTGCCCACAGTCATAGGCCGGAACCATTTCTGCTGCACTGATACTTTGTCTCACCTTATCCTGCTCGTATCTGAGAACAGCCCAGCTTAAATCATCTTCGTCCACAGCCGGGTCCAAATAATTGGCAAGCTGAACATAATAAAAAGGTAGCTCATCTTTAAATAAGCTTCGCCAGTCTTGTATCATTAGAGTCATTAAATCTTTATAACCGACTGGCTGCTTTGTATTGGATTCTCCCTGATAAAACAATATGCCTTGAAAGGCAAGCTCTTTCAGAGGTGACAGCATCCCTTTATAAAGAACCGCAGGCTTATAATGAAGAAACAGCATTGGCTCTATGTCGTCTTTCTGATACCCGATTTTATATTTCCAGTCACCTGTCAGATTAATTGCTTTATTGTCCAGTTCAAGCTGGTATGGCAAATCAGGTATAAAGCCGCCATTTGATGCATCGATTGATAGTCTGATGACAAGACTGTTAAGACCGACTTTTAAATCCGCCTTATCCAATAGGTATTTTCTAGGAGGATAGCGGTATTCTGTGACCCCTACCTTTTTGCCGTTTAAATATGTTTCATCACCATTGATAAGCGAACCTAGCCGTAATCTGAAATGATCAGCTTTCAGATCCTCTTCTGATAATGTAAACTTACGTCGGAACCAGACGGCTCCTGAAAAATCTTTCAAGCGGTGATGTTCTTTAAACATGAATGGAACAGTTACACTTTCCCAAGACGAATCATCAAAATCCTCTTTGAACCATTCTTCCCGCAATCCTTTATCATGAGCATTTAAATCCTCATACCAGGACTGATTCACTCTCATGTCCTTTTCCACTTCTGCCTTAACGTTGTCTGGATCTTTCCAATAATCTATTTCATCATTATAATCTCCCAGTGAACACAACGTCTCTTCATTCATCCATGCTTCAACTGGCGTGCCACCCACAGCAGTATGAACGATGCCAATGGGTACATTCAGCTTTTTATGCAGTTCTTTGGCGTAAAAAAAACCGAGGGATGAGAAGTCTTGGATAGACTCCTGAGTGGCTTTCTTCCACTGGCCCTTAGTCACGAATGTCTCAGGTTCATCAAAAGCTACCGCCATCTCTACATGAAATTGTCGGATTAACGGATAATCTGCTGCATCTATTTCCTCTTTGAATTCATCATATGTCCGATTAATTGGGAGCTCCATATTTGACTGGCCCCCAAGTAGCCACACCTCTCCAAAATATACATCTTCTACAGTTCGATTTGACGACCCTTTAAAAGAGACAGTGTAGGGTCCGCCCGCTTCCATTGCTGGAAAAGTTACAATCCAATCACCATCTTTAGTTGATTTACCTTCTTCCACCCTGCCATTTAAACTCACCTGAACGGTTTGACTGGGTGCATCTTTTCCAGAAAATCGGATAGCTTTATTCTGCTGAATAATCATGCCATCACTTATGTAACCATTTAATAAAAAGTCTGTTTGGGTTGTCATTTGTCAGCCTTCTTTTAATGAATTATTAAGATTTCAATTTTTGAACACAATTCGCAGTTTATTGTTCTTGAAGAGGAGAAGTTCGGGTGATAAGCCACCCGAACTCAACTTATACAGTCATCTGGTACAGTTTAAATTTCTAAACTACATTATAAGTTAATAAATCAATTTATGGATACGGGGCTGGGAAAAAACCAGCTCTTAACAAACAAAAAGAACAATGAAAACCGTCGGTTTTAGATGGTCTTCATTGTTCTTTTGTATTTTTTCTGAAGATGTAGAAGTACATCCTCCTTTTCTTC
>NZ_BAAGPH010000132.1:0-17644 GCF_054784355.1 Alkalibacterium psychrotolerans
TGTTTGTTGGTAACTACATTTTACCAAAGAGAGGTGTCTTTTTCTGTACTTTTAAGTTCAATATTCTAACTGATCTTTACGGTAAAAGGATAGAACGTCGTTCTTAGGGGTGCGAAACTTGAGTTATCTACATAATAACTCATATCATCATTGCTCAACTCCAACTGAGATAAGAGGTTTAATTCTGCTAGTGTATCTGCTGTTATGGGTTCTACAGATTCCTCTATTTTACTTAGCTCTGCTTCACGGATTGTTTCAATTTTCTCCTTCAACGTTTTAGCTTTATTATATAACAATTCACTATTTTTCTGCTTTTTGCTTGATAGCACTTGATCTACCTCTACTGGTCCTTTTAACCCTTCATTTACTTTCTTGCTTAAGTCCTCTTGCTCTTTCTTGTATTCAGTAGTTAGGTTATAAGATTCCTCGATGAAACTTTCCACTTCTTTGTTCAATTCTTCTAATGTCATTATTTATTTCTCCTTTTATATTAGTTTTTAGTGCAATGATTCATGCAACTATTACCAGTACACGTCTCCAAACTGTTGATGTATCAATGATTGATATACGTTAGTTTAGAGACACATACTCTACCTATCCATGTTTCCTCTTCTTTCTCTATCCATTATCCATGCGGCTTGTTCTAATATTCGTGGTATATCACTGTCTGAATGATTTTCGATTTTTTCTATATGAAGAGTAACGCCGTTGTCGTTTCGTATCGTTTTGGATTGAGAAACGGGTGCTGACTGGATCACACTTGGCGAACTTGCCATTCGTGATGTGCCTAGAGCAAGTTCAGGCGTCGTTACTTTCATCATATTCCCAGTCATCTTATTCAAGGCATCATAAACGACTTGTGCTTTGTCTTCGATTCCGTCTGCTATCCCTTCCGGAATCCAGCGCCCTACATCGTCTTTCATGACTTTTGATGGACTATTGATCCGTAGCGCCCTTTGCATGGTAGACGCGACACTCGCAGCTATGTTGTTAGCTGTATTTATGACTCTCGCTCGTCCGGATAAAAGACCTGCATTCAATCCGCTCATTGCGCTGACACCGATAGATCTAAACCGAGCAGGCGTACTGTTAAACGGTGTGACAAGTTGAGTCGATGTAGTGGCCATCAATCTAACTTGTTGAGTTGAACCAGTTCGCAATCTATCGAACATTTGTTTCATAGCGTTCTGCACTACAGGTGGCAGTTGTTTGAGTGACCGCTCTATCTCTTTTACCGATCGGTCATAGTCTTTAGTTATGTTTTGGAAGTTCCGAGCGGAATCAGTCTGGATATTCTGTAACATTTTCTCGATCGCCTGTATGACTTTAGATGTTCCATCGTTAATACCTAAAGCTAGCCCTTCAGCGATATTCACTCCAAACTCTTTAAAGACAGTAGACGGACTGTTAATACCTAGAGTTGCTTTCGTAGCGTCTCTCACATCTTCACCCATTCGCTCGGATGCCTTTTCAGCTTCGATTGATTGCTGACTAATGCCACCAGCTAAACCTTCCGCAACATTTCCGCCTAGGCCTTCAAAATCAGCTGATTTAATCTGATCAGACAGAGCCGATTCAGTATCTGTTACTAAATGACCAACTGCGTCTAAAACCCCTGATTCTTCAATTCCTAGAGATTTTGAGAGTGCATCGGTTGCTACATTACCACCTTCAGAGAAAGCACTGCTGAGGCGCTCTAATTCCTCATCAGAAGCATTGACCAAAGCATTAACATGGCCAGCTGATTCAGGACCTGCAGCACGCAATGTTTCAAGCAAGCCTTCATCGACACCACGTTCAGCTAAAGTAGCGATGTTCTCGGACCATTCCGTAATGATTCTTTGGTTTTCTTCCAAGTTTTTAGCCATTTCAGAGGCTGTTATTTCAGCTTCTTCATTCAAGGTGTCAAACATGTCTGTAGCCGCTGCTTTGTAGTCCTCCCAACTAGCTTTCATGCCTTCGACAGTCTGCTGTTGAGCTTCAGACAACTCAGAAAAGAGTATCGTTTGCTTTCCTACGCTATCTTCAGTAGCGGCTGATATGTTTTCCATAGCCACGGTTAACTGTTCTTCTGTCGCTTCATACTCGCCTCTTAGGGTCTGTTGTCTTTCTTCCAAAGCGCCTTGAGTTTCATTTAACTCTTCCATTGCAGCGCTGTGTTCTTTCCCTTTGACTGTGCCTTCTTCGAGTTTCTGATTCCACTCTTCACGCAATTTATTTGTTTCAGCCAGTTGCTGTTCAATCTGATCACGTTCCTCAGCTATTTCAGTAAGTCTTTCCTGAGCAGCTATACCAGCTTCTTCTTCTTTCATTAGATCGACTCTCGCTCTTATCTGCTCATTAGAAAGACTCATCATATCGGCTTCATCGCTGTATGATAAGCCTAGTCCTTCTATACGACCATTTAACTGCTCAACATATCCAGCTAACATTTCTTTATCTGCAGCAGATTTGTTTTCTTGTTCAGATAGTTTTGTTATCCGTTCGACTAAATCATCAGTACCAGCAGCATACGATTCCATGCTCTTTAATTGCCGTTCATAAGATCCAGAAGAATCTTCAATAGAACTACTTAAATCACCATTAACTTCAGCTAATTGTTCAGTTTCAGTCGCTAGTCGTTTACCTTCTTCAGTAGCTTTATTAAATATTTTGTTCAGAGTTGCTAATACAGCAACTGTTGCCCCTGCTGCTACAACAAACGCCCCAAAAGGTGTAAGCAACATCATTGCATTCATTGCTGCTACTGCTTTTGTTTTTAAAAGAACAGCCGCAGTGGCAAGTTTTAGATTGCCAGTTATCACTCCTAAAACAACATTCTTTGCTGTTAGAACTGATGTACTAGCTAGGTTAGCAGCAATATAACCCGCTGTAGTGGAGCTGCTAGCTAATTCAGCAGCCGTTTTAGCTTTAGTCAATGCTGTAATCTTAGCCATTACTACGCTTGCAGATTCCATAGCTACCCTATTAGCTTCAATAGCGGTTCTAGCTTTATTTATCGCTGTCAAAGCCACATAAGCAGTTGCTAAACTTACAATGGCTGGTGTCAGAAATTTAACCACCGGAAGAGCGTTTTGTACTCCTACATAAAACATTTCAATATATGGGATAGAACTATTTATTGCAGTGTTAAACATACTGAAAGCTGAAGAGACGACATCTTTTAACGAGTTTAAATTTTGAGCTATATTTTTACCTGTGAATTTCTCAGATAACTGATCAAAATTATCTATAGTTCCAGCAACCCCATTCGCAATTGCAGTGCGAATATTAGCCCAAGAAGTTTGAATTCCTTCACTTCCAGTAAGAGCTCGTTCTGCAAATCCTCCTACTGCCTGGTCCATTTCGATCATTCGATTATTGAATTGTCTAAAGGTTATATCTCCACTCTTAAGCGCATCATATAAGTCATTTTGAGCTGCTTCTCCTGCAAATCCAAAAGATTCTGCCACCTCATTAAGAGCTGTACCCATGGTTGTTTGGAGTGTTCTCCAGGACTGTAGATCAACTTCTCCCTTTGATAGCATTTGCAGATATTGTTGCAAGCCACGCTCTGCTTCACCAGTGCTTGATCCAGAGGCTAAAAAAGCATTGTTAAGCGCAAGAGTTGTATCTACGGCACCGTCAAGGTCTTTTGTCATAGTTGCTATGCCTCGTGCTGTTGTAACAACATCTTGAAGCGGAGTAGGTAAGCCAGTGACTCCGTCACGCAAACGCTCAATAGCCGCTGTTGATTCTTCTGTACTAAATCCCACTTGTTCCATAACTCTTGGGAATTGATTCATGGTGTCGAATCGTTTAATGGCTGTATCCATGGATGAAGCTAAAATTTTAAAAGCAGCAGCCCCCAACTTCACTAAACCAAGCGAAACAACTAAGTCTTTTATCCCTCGTTCAGTCTTCTTCGCACCTTCGCCAGCCCTACCAGCGTCCTTTTCAAGGCCTCTAAGGGCATCAGAACCCGCTTCTACCTGTTTGCCATTAACTTCGATAGCGATACTGATTTTACCGTCTGACATCTAGTTCACCTCCTTTTATATTCTTTGATCTTAGCGGTTAAGTTCTTATTGATTGCCACGAAAATATCCAAATTATCCAAAACCGATGGAGACTGCTCGTAAATTCGTTCATAGGATCCTGGTCCTAATAATGAATCAAAGGCCTCTCCTAGTTTTTTATTCAGCAATTTGATCTGTTTGTCTTCATCCTGACTACCTTTTTCAAATTCACCCAGCCACTTCATCAATTCTTCCTTGTGTCTGGTCAATTCCTTTTCAAATTTTGGTTGCTTCAATTTTCTCCTATAAAAATAAAATTCAGCTGTACCAATTTTTATAGGTATTTGACTATTCTTTTCTTTAACTTTCACTAAGCCACCTCCTTTTGGTATATTTATGATCTAACTGCAGCTTTTCATGCAACTATTACCTCCTGTTATGCCCGTTCACTTCACCTTTCGCTTTGGCATCCCCCCTTTCACTTCCACAGTATCGAGACAGACTAACTCGCTACTGGTTCAAACTAATAGATTTTAATTTTTCTACTCGTTTACTCATATTCGTGATAGAGTGCTGAAGCGGTATAATAGCCTGCTGACGCTCTTTTTCGTTACGGATGATATAATACCCGTAATTGCCTTCTTTACGCCCTGCGCCTATTGGTATGCCATGGTTAAGTATCAAGATATGAATGACTGACATAACTTCCCGTTGAGAGAGACCCGTGCGCTCTGCAATCTCTTTTGATTTAACCGGTCGTTTGTTGCCTTTAGGTATCTGTCTTAAAACTTCTTTCTGGATAATGCTTAAATCGTTGGTTAACATGTAACATTCCTCTTTTCATTGGTTTTTGCCTCCTGTCATTTTTCCCTTTAACATTTTTGATTCTAATTTTTAACTTAAATCGTTCGATGTCGAACGTTATCCACTTTCCCTTTAAATAAATTGTGATTCTAAAATATGCAACGTTGCTTATTTTGATTTAATACTAGGAGAGGGCATTTAAGCCCCCTCTCAGCTTATTTCACTGGTTGTTGACGCTTATCTACTGTTTCCTTAAATGTGACTGTATACCCCTTAGAATGAGCCAGTATCCTTGATATAATTCGTTCCCCATAAGCCTGTCTCAATTTTGCCCCGTCCAGGTTAGTGGTAATGATCGTTGAGCGGTTCTCTCTGGCCTGTAAGATACTGTTCAACTCTCTGATCGTGAAGTCTGAAGCAGTTTGTTTATGCTTTTCCGAAGAGCTGGTTTCTGCCCCTAAATCATCAATCATTAGTACATCACACTTTGCAGCATCTTTAGCTATCTTGTCTACGGTCTTAGCAAGGTAGGAATCATTATATCCTGCCCTACGTTCTTCCAGGAAAAATTGATAGTCTAAAAACATGCAGTGTTTATTGACATCTAGTTTTAAAATCTCTTTTAACATCCCCATGCCTAAAGTCGTCTTTCCTGCTCCAGCAACTCCGTTTAAGATAACGTGAACCTTCTGCCCTTCGTTGATAGCTAAAACCGCCTGACGGGCTATATTTAAGCCATTCTCCGTTTCTTTATCTACAACTTTGAAGTCTCTTAAATTACGCTTGAATATTTCTTTATCTTTAACAAGTGAAGAACCCTTCATCCGATGGACCGCTTTAGCCCGGTAGGCTCTCTCTGTCCATTCCTTTTGCTGCTCTCCTTCCTCTTCCTGCTTCTTGTTAGATATGCAGTGACTACAAAAGAGCTTTTCCATGCCCTCGACTTTTTTGCCTGTCATATACTCACCGCATGTCTCACACTGCTGATCTGACCGGTAAAATAGTTTGCCGTATTGTGTAAACGTCTCTATCATTGGTTAGCTCCTTTCAAAATGGTAGATTACTGTACCTGTCGTCCGTTGGTGTTGGCTCGTATAGATCATAATCATCAGACCAACATCCTTGAGTAAGCCATGTCGTAGGATGCTTAATATACTTTTTAGGTGTATCTTTTTGGTCAACCTCTAAAGCATATTTTTTAACACCTTCCATGATCTCCTCAAAAGTAGCTTCATTCTCGTCTATTACTTTCTCAAATAACTTAGCTGCTTTCTGTTTTGATTTCTTGTTAGGGTAGACTTTCCAGAAGTCTTCAAAAGAAGCAGTCTCAGTATCAGATTCGCTTTGATCATCTATATATTCTTCTAGTTCTAAATCTAGTTCTGTTTCTAGTTCTATATCTGTGTTACCTTTTGTTACATCGGCATTACCTTGTAACGGTTCGTTGTTACTTTGTAACGTTTTTTTTTCTTTTCCTTATTATTACGGTGTTTTCTAACTCTCCTTGCTGAGTCAGTTTCACTCCCAATAAGGCTAGGAACATCATTCATAAACCCTTCATAATCTGAAGCCTGCATTAAGTTTTTTGAGAGTAAATATTGAATTGTAACTTCAACATTCTCAATATCCTCATCTATTTCAAGAGCCACTTCTTCAGCAAAAGTGTTTCCCACACCTTCAAACAAAATCTTTCCTTCATCTTTCAAGCTCATTAACATCATTTTTAAATAGATGATGGTATAGGTGTCTCCACCAGCTATTTTCCTGAGTAACTTTATTTCTTTCTGTCTGAAGAATTCTTCTTTAAGCTGTAACCAATAGTATCTCTTAGACAATATTCTAATTCTCCCTTCTAGCTAGTCCACTATCTGTTTGTTTAGATCATCAGCAATCAGTTTTTCAATATAGAGTATAACGCTAATATCGTTTACTTCATGGCCTTCTACAAGCCTTAAATAGTTCTTTAAATACTCCATGAGTGTCGTGCAACCAAACTTATGCTCTAGCGGACTTCCAGGTTTATTTAATAGCTCATAGACTTTATTTTCGTGCCTTGTAATACGGTTCATGAGATATTCAATGTTACGCTTCAAGAAAACTTCTTTGGTTTCTTCTTTTTCGCTTAACCGTTCAATTGTATTCTCAGCATCTTCTTCAATCATGTTCATATCTTCAAGCAGTCCATTTGTCAGCTCTGTAGTTTTTTTAACACTTAATTCTGATTGATCCATAGCTTCTAATATAAGTTGAATAGTTTCCGCTTTGTCTTTGACACTATTAATATTTTTTGTAAGGTTATTGGTTAAGTTCATTTTTAATTCGCTCCTCAGCTTTGATTTTTGAGCGATATTTTGATACAATATACAAATAGATATAGTTGTATCTAAGGTTATCGCATACCTTTTCCTTTGCCTATTGAGTTCTGCAAAACTCAAAGGCTTTTTTCTTTGTCTTTTTCTTGCTGATCGATCTTTTTAAGACCTTTCTTGATTCCTAGCATGTAGTACTTCTCGAAAGCGTAATCTATCTGAATGTACTCTTCTAAGCCTTCAAGAATAAGCTTTGCTTTTTCCTCTTCAGTCATTGTTATACTCCTTTCTCGCTTCTCTCCATTCATTCGCTGCTATCTTCATTGCTTTTTCAAAGAAGAACCCAACGAAGAAAAACATCGCCGCAATAATCATTATGACCTCTAACATTTCATCACCACCTTCATAGTATGAAGCTCCATACACTAAGAACTCCTCTAATTATTAAACCTAACGCTATAGCGCTTAAACCGATTAAAATACTCCATACAACAACATAAGCAAAAGCTTTTGTAATTCTTTCTTTAGCATTCATCTACTCACCTCTTTCAGTGCTATTTCAAGCTGACTTGTCTCCAAACAACAATAAGTTAGAGCCTATAACAACAGCGCTCTTTCTGGTTTTTCCGTACTTTTCTTTAAATAGTTGCATGTTTCGTTGCAACTAGTTCCCCTGCCCTGAGGATTTTGTTTATTTTTCGTATTCTTTTAAGAATTGTACGAGTGTCGGTTTATGAATAAATTTCTTTCCGCCTATTGTTATAGTTTTAAGTCCATGATCCTTAATGAAATTCTTTAGAGTATTGAAAGATATTCCAAGATAAGCAGCTGCTTCTTTAAAAGTGAAAAACTCCTTAGAGTTGATTTCTTGCCTGCTTAGTTCATGCAGCACTTCTTTAGCAGATTTGATAAACAAAGCTTGTATTTGTTGTTCTAACTCTTCTGAAACATCTAGACTGAGTTTAGCCATAATTAACCATCTCCTTCGAAACTTTTTGCTACTTTTTTGCTAAAAAAAATCTCGTCAATTGTTATATCATTTGACACTTCTTTAAATAAATCTCTAATAATTTCTTTCTCTCGGTCGTTAAATGAGTATTTTCCGTTCTCTTTATCTGAGTACGCTTGTCTAGAAATGCCTAATTTAGAAGCCATTTCTTTTTGAGTCAATCCTAGCCAAACTCTATATCCTTTAACTTTATCCACTTCAGTTCCTCCTTATGCTACTTTTTGCTACTTACAAATGAAGTGTAGCATCTAGCTTTCTTAATGTCAAGTAATACTTGCTACTTTTTGCTATTTACTGTAGAATCTATTTATCAATAGATGGTAGGAGGTGTTGTAGTGTCAAATTTTAGTATAGGAAGTCGGATAAAGAAGATTAGACAAGATAAAGGTTTGAATCAATCTGAATTTGGTAAATTGGTACTCCATGCCCATAAAAGTTTAGTTTCGAAATGGGAAAAAGGACAAAACTTACCTAACAACGAAAGACTCAAAAAAATAGCAGAACTTGGCAATACCACAGTAGAGTATCTTTTAACCGGGAGAGAAGCTAGAGATTTAGAAGATAACCCTATACCTATAAACTTAAGATTACATGAGTATAGTTTTATAAAGCATCATACAGTAACGCCTGGCGAGTCAATCGGTATTATTTTATATTCGATTCTAGAACTTACTCAAAATGATGATTACCACTACAGTAGTCTTCGTTCAATTATCGAATTAAAGCAATTCGACTTACAAAATAAGTTATTACTTGTAACAGTTTATATTGACAACTTAAGTATTAATAAGTTCTATAACTTAGTTTCTGACTTAGAATTAAAGTCCAGCTTTAATAGTGAAGATCATCATATCAAAAGTGATGGTAAGAATTATAGTTTCTTAAGCACATATCTTAATCAGAAAGATGTCAATTCAGATAATAGCAATATTTATTTAGACTTTAGCAAAGACTTTAGTAATGTTCTTGTTAAAATAATTCGAGATATGAACAATACACCAAACGAGATTAAGTGTAACTTTAATTTTGTCTATTTCAATGATCATACTACTGAAACAAAAACAATAAACGTACAGATAATTAAATAAGTTTAACCCTTATACATACCCCGGCCCTGAGGTATACAAGGGAGAGAAACACCATGTTAAAGATAAAAAGTTACACTAAGAAAGACGGTAAAACCTATTACAAGTTCCAGACATACCTGGGAACAGACGAAACTGGGAAAATAGTTAGAGCTGCAAGGCAAGGCTTCACATCAAAGGCTGCAGCACGTAAAAAGGCTATGGAGTTAAAAGCGGAGTACCAGGAATCAGGCTATCAGAAACCGACTTATGAGACCTTTGAAGAGATCTATAAGCTATGGTTTGAAGCTGTCTACCAGGATGAAGTAAGAGAGAGTACGGCTGTGAAAACGAAAGAATTGTTTAATAATCATATCCTAAAGGATCTAGGACCGATGAGGATTGCTGCTATTACACCGCAACACTGTCAGAGTGCAGTGATCAAGTGGAGTGGTAAAACATCAAAGACTAAGGTCATGAAGAACTACTGTCAGCGTATTTTCAATTATGCGAATGTCACACTAGGAATCATTAAGAACAACCCTATGCGTAATGTCGAAGTGCCTAAAACTAAGAACAGTAACAAAAGAGAGTTTGATTTTTATAATAAAGAGGAACTGAAAGAGTTTCTTGAAGCAGCCAAACAAGAACAAAACCCTAAATGGTTCGTACTGTTCCGGTTGCTGTCGTTTAGTGGAATGAGGAAAGGTGAGGCGCTGGGCTTGCAGTGGAATAAGATTAATTTCGAGGATAAGACTGTATCGATCGATCAGACACTGGCCAGAGGTGAAGAGGGAGAGTTAATCATCCAGGACACTAAAACATCGTCTGGTGAGCGTGTGATTTCTATAGATGATACAACCCTTAAGATACTGAAAGAATGGCGTACAACTCAGAGACTAGACTATTTAAAACTAGGTATGAACACAAATAAACCTGATCAGCCAGTGTTTACTAATCAGGAGAACAACTATATCCAACATGCTCATGTCACTACAGTCATGAATCGAATCATTAAGAAGCATGATCTAAAAAAGATCACTACTCATCAATTAAGACATTCACACTGTTCACTGTTATTTGAAGCCGGAGCAACGATCAAAGAAGTACAGGAACGCCTGGGCCATTCGTCCTATGAAGTGACCTTGAACATCTATACTCACGTTACACCGGAGAAAAAAGAAGAAACGGCTGATAAATTCGCTCAATACGTGGGCTTTTAAAGGTATATCTACATGCTTCAAGCTGAAACGGGCTTAGAATCGTCATTAGTAGCCGAGGTGAAAATACCCCACGGCTATCCGAGCGCAATTATGCACTGGGCAAAGGTAGAGAACGCAAAAAAGAGAGAGCAAATAGGTAGCCCCCTCTTCTCTACACATAGTCACAAAACAAAAAGTTTTGCAGTTCACTCGAACGTGTCCCACGAGTAAATTATACCACAAAGCCCGGACAAGTTCGCTGTCCGTACTCCGGACAACGATACACATGGTGTATCAATGTTTGAGAGTGAGCTTTAACTGATTGTTCAGATTCTGAACGAACAAATTGTGACTTGAGTCATATTTTGTTGACACGTGTCAACATTTGAGAGAGTGTGTTTAACAGGCTTTCCAAAACCCTACTCGGGTGGAAAATGTCTTATATTAATGTTTAAGGGCACTTTAACCAAATTATGCAACGTTGCTGAATTTATGTACTGCCAGCAACTAAAAAAAGAGTATCTATAATCACACTAGATACTCTTACTTTTACCCTTTTATACTCATTTTTCATAAGAACGTTCGTTTGTATGCAACAGTTATATGCAACAGTTCAAAAAAAGAAGCCCTATAACGTTGCCTGATTGCTGTCATATCAACGTTTATAAGACTTCTAAAATTTAAATGTATGGTCCCTACTGGGCTCGAACCAGTGACCCCTACCTTGTCGAGGTAGTGCTCTCCCAACTGAGCTAAGGAACCGTAATGGGCGATTACTTTTATAAGTATATAAGATTCCTTTCAGTTTGTAAACCTTTTTTCAAACTGAAAACAGTCCTTCCTTTTCTTTTTTCATAAAATCGTTCATAATAGACTAGAGATGATACGGAAGGACTCGATACCATGGATAAGACACATCTATCAAAATTTTACAAAAAATCACATACTGAAAAAATTGACTCACTCTTTTTAGCTGGAGTCATTTCAAAAAAAGAAAAAGACAGCCTGATGAGCCAGTCTCTCGACTTGGAAGTTGAAACGGGCAATCACATGATAGAAAACTACATCAGCAACTACTCTTTACCGATGGGGGTTGCTTTAAACTACGTCATCGATAAGGAAGAGCTTGTAGTTCCCATGGCAATGGAAGAGCCTTCTGTTATTGCGGCATCCAGCTTTGCGGCCAAAATTATCGGCTCAGCCGGCGGGTTCAAGACGACTGTTTCAAAAAGGCAGATGATTGGGCAAGTTACTTTGAAAAATGTAGCTGACTTGGATGAAGCAGTAAGAAAAGTCGAAGCAGCTGAAGAGTCCATCGTTGAACGGGCAAACGAAGCTTATCCATCCATCGTCGAGCGCGGGGGCGGGGCACGAAGCGTTTCTGTCCGTATTCTGGAAGATGATACTGACAGCGGCATCCCGACTTTCCTTTCGGTTCATGTTCACATTGATACTCAGGAAGCCATGGGGGCTAATATCGTGAACACTATGATGGAAGGCATTGCCCCTTACATTGAAGAACTGACCGGCGGAAAAGCACTCTTACGCATTCTGACTAACTACGCCACAGAATGTCTGGCCACGGCGACTTGTGAGATTCCTGTTCATAAACTGAAAACGGGTGAATTTTCCGGTGAAGAAGTCAGAGACCGCATCATTGAAGCAACGCAGGTGGCAACCATTGACCCTTACCGGGCAGTGACCCACAATAAAGGCATTATGAATGGAGTAGATGCCGTGATAGTAGCCACAGGTAATGACTGGCGTGCTATCGAAGCGGGAGTCCATGCTTATGCCAGCCGATCCGGCCAGTACCGCTCACTGACCAAATGGTCCAAAAACGAGAAAGGTGACCTGGTCGGCGAACTGACTCTGCCCTTGCCAATCGGGACCGTCGGTGGATCCATTTCCATCCACCCTGCTGCCAAACTAGCCCATTCAATTCTGAACAACCCGAAAGCACACAAACTTGAACGGGTTATTGTGTCGGTCGGACTAGCTCAGAATTTCGCGGCCGTACGTGCTCTGGTAACGGAAGGCATTCAAAAAGGCCATATGGGACTTCATGCACGGTCTCTGGCCATCAGTGCCGGAGCCAAAGGCGATCACGTCCAGCAGGTCGCGGATATTCTAAAGAAATCAAAGCATAAAAACCTGCAGCGAGCCAAAAATATCCTGCTTAATATTCTAGATGAATTCGATAGATAAAAGTAATTACTAACACATTAAAAACTATCCCGAAGGAGACAAGACGTCTCTTTTTAGGATAGTTTTTTTCGTCGGTGTTTCTTGATACGTTTTTTAGGATTGATAATACTGGCCACAATAATTAGTATGATAGCTTCAGTCAGTACATATGACGCCCAGACTCCGTCCATTGCAAAGAAGTAGCTCAAAATAACCGCTAGCGGAATGATAATCAAGCCGCCTCTCATCAGTGAAAAGAGCAGCGCTCTGTTTGGCTGATCAGTTGCGCCAAAGTAGCTTGTTAGAATCGTATTCATACCGGCAAAGATGAAGCCGGCAAAGTAGATAAACAGCCCGTTTCTGGCCATCAGTGCTATATGCTGATTCTGCTCGCTGTTAAATACTGCTATAATCTGCTCATAGAAGGCAAGCGTGCCTCCATAAACACTCAAACTCAACACTAAAGTGGTCATTAAAGATAAGAACAGAACCTGTTTCATCTGCTTCAAGCTGTTCTGGCCGTAACTTTCACTCAGTAACGGCTGTGCCCCTTGAGCCACCCCAGCAAAGAGGGACATGACTACGAAAGATATATTGGCAATAATGCCGTAAGCAGCCAGGCCACTGTTGCCTTCAAGACTGAAAATCAGCGTATTGAAGGCAAACATGACAATGGATGCAGACAATTCATTGATAAAAGCTGACGCCCCCAGGTAAGTCACGTCTCGTACTACCCAGCCTTCTATCTTCTGAAAGGTCAATTTCAACTGGTTTTTTGGTCTGAAAAAGTGAATGGACAGAATGCCCAGACTGATAATCGGTGACACACTTGTTGCCAAGGAAGCCCCAAACATGCCCATCTGCAGTGGAAAGATAAAGATATAGTCGAGAATAACATTAATAACGCTCCCGATAACCATCCCGTACATAGCCAGTGAAGGATCGCCGTCATTTCTGACAAAAGACAAGAGCATATTATTTACGACAAAGAAGGGCGCAAAGGTCAGAATCGTTCGTAAATAAACAGAGGTCATTTCAAATGTTTCCGCATCTGCTCCAAGTACTCTTGCCAGTGGATTCGCTCCTAAATTTCCTCCCAGCATAAACAGCAGGCCCATACTCAAAGCAAAGAGAAAAGTCTGGGAATAGACGCGTTTAGCTTGAACTGCTTTTCCACGCGCCATCAATATACTATACCGTGTGGCCCCACCTAGACCTAGCATCAGACCGAAACCGTGAATCACGCCAAATGCGGGTATGCTCAAATTCAATGCAGCAATCCCATTTGGCCCCAAGGCCTGTGCGATGAACAAAGTATCGGCTAGGATATAAAAGGAAATCCCCAGCATTCCAAGCATATTCAAACTCACATATTTAAAAAATAATTTAATACTGTGCTGCATACTTATTCCTCCGACACCCAAATTAATCTTAGACTAGCTTACCCGGTGTATTAGAGAAAGTCAATTTCCATTTCTGCTCACGAATAAAATAAGGCTGTTTAACCAATGGCTATGAGTTTTTTTCAGAAGACAGTTGTCATATAATCAAGTTACAGCTTACCCACCCTCTTATCAGTCCGATATCCTGCAAATTCTGAAAAAGGAAAGGATGACGTGTAAATGAACCTCACACCGTATTTAATGCTGGATGGAAACGCCAAAGAAGCCGCTCATTTCTATGCAGAGGTCTTTGATGCAGCCATCGAAAGCATAGAATTCCTAAAAGACTGGCCACAGGAATACGAAGGTGACATTCCCAAGGAGCTCGTAAATAATGTCATGCATGCACACGTAAAAATCGGCAGTGCCAACTTGATGCTGGCAGATGTTTTTCCCGGCGACAGTTATACCCCTGGATCAGCCATCTCCTTGATGGTTGACTTCAAAGAAAAAGCAGAAGCAAAGCAGATTTACGACAAGTTATCTTTGGACGGTTCTGTCACCTTTTCTTTCAAAGAAACAAGTTTCAGCCCGGGCTATGCTCAAGTTAAAGACAAATACGGTATAGACTGGCAGATTATTACCGATTCAGCCGAAATGGTCTAGCCCTTTTAAATAGTTACTGAAAAAAAGAGTTATCGCTAGAAACTAACGGTAACTCTTTTATCAATATGATTGTATCTGCCTTATAAGAAAGTCATCGCATTATTTTCCCAGACGAATTCATAAAATGCTCGTGTTTCAGCTGCAGTCATCCAGTCGTTATCCCAGGATGTGTATAAGCCTTTTTTGATGAACACATCATACTCTAAGCCATGCGCGAACTTCGCCGTGGCATCTACACAGTATTGCGTCTCCGCACCACAGATTTCGATACTTTTAACGTTCAACTTATTTAAGGTATATTTTAATTCAGTTTTATAAAATGCGTTCGGGTGCTGTTTATCGATGAAACAGTCTGACTGATTACTATTCAGCTCAGGTATAACCTGCCATTTATCAGTCTCTTTTGTTAAATAGTCATCAGTATGGCGGACAAATATGATAGCTTTACTGTCTTCTCTGTATGCGGCAATGCGCTCGTTGATTTTAGAAACAAGGGAGTCAAAATCAGGAATGATCTGGTCTTCATAGTGGCAGACGCCATTTTGCATATCAATAACCAGCAAAACATCAGCAGTTTTCATAAGCCGAACCTCTTTTCTTATGGTCTGACCGCCAGAGAGGCAGTCCCGAAACAGCATACTCTTCTACCAAGAGTATATAACACTTGTTCAGGATAAAAAAGAATGACACCTGTATACTGACACTATTTAGAAAAGGAGATGAAATAATGGATGATAATAAAATGGGACCCGTTTACTTTATTTCTTTGGGACCAGTGACCGGAAGTGCGCTTGGTATACTCATCAGCCTCCTTTTCCCATCCCTGACGTTACCCATGGGGATTGGTTTAGGCGCTGGACTTGGTCTCCTGATAGGCACCATGCTCTTCAACGTGTTTCATAAGACAGACGAGGATGAGGATAATTTGACTTGACGGTATTTTTACTGGTATTCCTTTTACCTGAAAGCTCAAATGATTAGTATGACTGAGTTTGAAGGTAAATCTGCTTATGTTCAGACTCCACTTATTTATTCATATGAGATTGAACGTAAAGGTTGATGCTTCAAGGCTCGACTGTTTTTCCCTGCTGAGTCTTGAAGTAAAACGATTTACTTCCAATCTCAAATGGATTTCCTCACTGAGTCTAAAATTGAAAGATATACCTCAATTATGCAAAAACCCGACCAGCATGGGCTGTGTCGGGTTTCCTATTTGTTTAATATAGTAAAGGCCTAGCCGTTCACCAGTCGCTCACGCAGCTTATTGGAGAATATCTCCACTGCCAATATGAGGATAACGAGTCCGATTAGGATAGAGCCAACTTCACTCCATCTGTAAGCACGCATGGCAAAAATCAGTGGTGCACCGATTCCTCCGGCACCAACCAGTCCTAAAATCGTTGCATCACGCAGGTTCATGTCGTAACGGTAAATCGTCACGGACAAGAAGCTCGAGAACAGCTGCGGCAAGACGCCGTAGCGGATTTTTTCATAGGTATTACAGCCCATGGACGTCATGGCTTCCAGAACACCACGGTCCAGATTTTCAATAACATCAACATACAAACGGGAAATCATCCCAATCGAGGTCAGTGACATCGTCAGCACACCGGCATAAGGACCGGGACCTGTTACTCGAATGAACATCAGACCGTAAACCAATGATGGAATGGTTCGAATAAAGATAACGACTAGACGGGTGACAAAAGCAACCGGTCTTGAAACAATGCTTGGTGACATCAAAAATGAAATAGGTATAGCCAGGAAAGATCCGAAAACTGTCCCTAAAAAAGCAATGGCAATCGTTTCAAACAAGAGTGACGGAACGCCCCCTCCTGATGTAAAGTCAAACAGGAAGCCGAGGTCCGGTGAAAACAGACCACTGAAGATATTCGAGGCAATCTGTGTTCCCCGCTGATCAAAGCCGGTAATATTGACTCCCATGAAAGACCAGATGATAAGAGCAACTAAAATGATGCCGATAGTGGACAAATATAGTGTACGATTCGGTGCTTTTTCTAACTGTTGTTGAACTGATTTATTCATATTTGCTTGCTCCTTTCTATGTCAGTTTCATGCGGAAGTATTCACTGATGCGTTCAATTACAAAGACGACAACCATTAAAGTCAAGAGGACCATTCCCACACTCGGGTAGTCTCTCCAACCCAGTCGTTCATCCAGAAGCAGGCCAACCCCACCGGCTCCAACGTAACCTAAAATTGCCGCGTAACGAATATTCCCTTCAAAAGCATAGAGAGAAACAGATAGATAAGTTGGCAGGACGTCCGGCACAATCGCATAACGGAAGGCTTCTACTTTAGACAAACCCATCGATTCGTGTGCTTCAAAGGCTCCCATATCCACGTTTTCAATGTGTTCATACATTAATTTTCCAATATAAGAAAGAGTAAACAGGAAAATAGCAACGGTACCTGCCATCGTCCCCAGTCCGAAGATGAATGTCGCAATCAGAGCAGAAATCAACGTCGGCAAAGTACGCAAGATACTCAAGAACAGTTTGAAAAAGCCGTTCAATACACGGTTTTTTATAATATTGCTGGAAGACAGGAGTGCAAACGGAATCGCCAACAGCGCTCCCGCAATAGATCCTAAGAGTGACATTTGTATCGTATCAAACAGAGGGCCCCAGACATTACTCAAGAAATTCCAGTTTGGCGGAAACAAGTCAGTCAGGATAACGATGAACTGATAGCCTCTTGTACGTAAGAGAGACAAGTCAACGTTAGTAGCTTCCCATGAAACGACAGTCACAAACAGAACAACTAAAAGAACAAGTGGAACACGGGAGGCACGCTGCTTTACTTCTTTACCATTAGATAAGGTATAGGTTTTCGGTTTAAAAATCTTATCGTAAATTGTGTGCTGCATAGTCGCCCCTCCTCGTATAATAAGTTTGTAGTTAAGAATTGTTCTTAACTTAGTTGATTGATTAACTGTTTGAAAGAATGGAGCTTTCTCCCCCATGGGGGAGAAAAATTTCAAAAAGTCGCTTTTGATGATC